>JBCCLQ010000232.1:0-1567 GCA_039026795.1 Pseudomonadota bacterium | reverse complement strand
GCTTTGATGTCTTCGAGGTTAATGCCGCCCCAGCTGGGTTCCAGTGAGGCGACGGTGTCCACGAATTTATCGACATCGGTTTCGTTGATTTCGATATCAACAGAATCAATGTCAGCGAATTTCTTAAAAAGTACGGATTTTCCCTCCATCACCGGCTTGGAGGCCAGTGCACCGATGTCACCGAGACCGAGCACAGCTGTTCCGTTGGAAATCACGGCTACCAGATTACCTTTGGATGTGTAATCGAGCGCTTTCAGTGGGTCTTTTTCAATCTCTAAACATGGAGCTGCCACGCCCGGGGAGTAAGCGAGAGCCAGATCGCGTTGTGTTGCCAACGCTGTTGTCGGTTTGATCGATATTTTACCGGGGGTTGGTTTCCGGTGATATTCCAATGCTGCTTCATGTAAAGCGTCTTTTTTCTCTGGCATAGTGTCCCTCTAATTAACTTCACATGGAGAAGACACAATATAAGCGCAAAAGTCCAGTGGTTCGTGTTTTGCGCCGCATTATTGTTGTGCTCACTTCGTTGCGCCCGGCGCAGTCGCGCCGTTACAATTTTTAAAATTCTGAAGCATTTTAAAAATCACTGATATAAACAAACATTACTTGCGCAGATACGCGCAATTTGATAGCTAAACGGTTCATACCACCTGCTGCGGCCGTGGCGGAATTGGTAGACGCGCAAGACTAAGGATCTTGTGGGAGATAATCCTGTGGAGGTTCGAGCCCTCTCGGCCGCACCATTTTCCTCAAAAAGGTTATATCATGGAGCATTCAGCTAAGTTCTGGAATAAAATCGCGCCGAAATATGCGGCGAAACCCATAGCCGATGAACAGGCCTATCAAAAAAAGCTGGAAATCACGCGCGAATATCTAAAACCAGATATGGAGGTTTTGGAAATTGGCTGTGGAACAGGCGGTACAGCGATTGCACACGCGCCATACGTCAAGCATATTCGTTCAACAGATATTGCACCAAACATGATCGATATTGCCAAAGAAAAGGCCAAGGAGGCCGATGTCGATAATGTGACGTTCGAATGTTTAAACACGGACGATTTGGATGTCGCAGATGAGAGTTTGGATGCTGTTCTTGCCCTAAGCATTCTACATTTATTGAAGGATAGGGATGCAGTCATCGCAAAAATCTTCAAAACGTTAAAATCAGGCGGTGTTTTTGTTACAAGCACAGCCTGTATCGCCGATGAAATGGCATTTTTTCGTTATGTCGGGCCGGTAGGTCAGTTCTTGGGCTTTTTCCCGTTTTTCGCAGTGTTTAGTTCGAAAGATCTTGAGACTGCTTTTACCGAAGCGGGCTTTACAATTGAGCATCAATGGAAACCGGGCAAGAATAAAGGCGTATTTATGATTGCCAAAAAGCCTGCTTAGGCGTTTTCTAGCGTAGGTATGGAATTCAAAACATCGACAGAGCTGGTGGAGTACGAAGACGCTGTGTCCTTTATGGAGGAACGGGTTGCGGCCATTCGTGCGGGTGAAGCCGATGAATGCGTATGGTTTTTGGAGCATCCGCCGCTTTACACGGCCGGGACTTCGGCAAAGGATGAAG
>JBCCLQ010000231.1:0-1571 GCA_039026795.1 Pseudomonadota bacterium | reverse complement strand
GTAGGCACGCTGCGTATGGCGGGAGTAATTTTTTTCTACCCTCATCCATTGAAACCATTGTTGTAATATATCTGCTAAATCAGGGGCACAGCGTTCCAGTGTTTCCAGATCAGCTGACATGTTTCCTGCATTGTGTTTCTATTTCATTCAGTTGAGTAGGGCCCAAGCCTGGATGAAGGAAAATGATTTTCCCACTTTTTGAATATACATGCTTGTATCCAAATTGTGCATCTTGAAAAGATTTGTCCCAATTAATATCTTCAAAAGCAATCAAGGCAAAATCATATTTGGATTTAAAGAAGCTTTCTTTTTTATCTTTTTTAACAGGCCCGGAAATGCCACGTTCGCTGATTTGAATACTGAAAGGGCTGCTGTAGGAAAAGTCCCGAATAACATCAGCCGTTAGGAAAATGAAAAAGGTTAGTAGCGCAATGCTACCGACTGGCATAACAAACAGAATCTCGGATATAAACAAAATGTCACCAAAGCTTGCGACGTTCGCTTCCAAGACGCGTAATAAACCTTCGATCCAAAATGGCAGCACAATCATCGTCCATATGTTCACGCCAACATAGGCTCTTGGTTTGTATAAAATCCCTGTAGACGATTCTAAGGACATGGTTTTTACCCCGGTAAGTTAAGCCAGTTGCGGAATGCTCTTTCAACAACGCGGGCCAGGAAAGAAACTTGTTCAACCCCTTGCCCCTCTTCGAACATCTTCGGATCACGTGATCCGAATGCTAAAATGGCAGGTGGTGTATTCATTGAAATATCTACTCTGAGCAAGGCTTGTGATTGAACCAAAGTTGCGCCGCCGCCATAAATGGCCTCGATACCTGTGATGTCGGACTGAAGCAAAACATCTTCGCCTTTCATCCATTTATCAATTGTGCCTGACGGCAGAACGCGAATACCCGATTTATGGATATGTGGTATATCGTGACCATTGCTTTCAACAACAAGAACAGAAATATCGGTATCCAGCATTGCCGATAAATCCATAGTGATGATTTGTATAAATTCATCAAAGCTTCGGGCTTCCAATAGCCTTAAAATAGCGGCATGAATGCGCTGCTGATTGTTCATGTTGTTGCGCGCGTTTTGCACCAACTCTGCTGTTAAATCTTCAACGTTTTTCTTATCGTCTTTTAAACGCTTAATCATGAAGGATTGGAAATCAGCGACATTTTTTTCATCGCTCGCTTTAGGCGGTATCAAATAATCGCAAGCGTCCGGATTTTGCTGCAGGAATTTAGGATTGTCTTTTAAAAACGCCAGAACCTCTTCTGGTGTTATGTCTTCGTTATCCATGGTGGTTTTATGTACCGCTTCTGAAGTGTTTGAATCACTCATTTTCCGATTCTATCACAGGAAACAGCAAAATCGATGGTTATTTACCAATACGCTTGATCCGCAGGAATTCCCAAATCTCTTGTTTGCCTTTCTCGTTGTCTAAAAGACCATACAGGATTGTAACATGATCACCGCTTTGAATGCTGCTCAGGTCGCGACTTTCTGCAATAAATGTCCGGCGTTCACCTTGTACATCCGAATAGTTTTTGATTTCGATT
>JBCCLQ010000230.1:0-1589 GCA_039026795.1 Pseudomonadota bacterium | reverse complement strand
CGTCAAACCTTCTAAAAACTGTCGTATAGCTTCGATATTGGCAGCAAAAGCAATCCCCAATAACGACCCCACAAAAGTTCCCGCAATCCCGATACTCGCACCCGTTAAAACAAAAATCCTCAGCATCATACCTTGCGTCGCGCCCATGGTGCGCATGATCGCAATATCTTTGCCCTTGTCTTTAACCAACATAATCATCGACGAAATAATGTTAAACGCCGCCACCAGAATAATTAGCGTCAGGATCAGGAACATCACGTTACGTTCTACCGCCAAGGCATTCAAAAAAGAGCTATTCGCATCCCGCCAATCATAAACCCCGGCACGGCCAGCCACGGCAATCACAACAGCCTGCTTAACATCATCAACAACCGTTGGATTATCCGCCATAATCTCAAGCGAATTCACGGCATTGTTGAGTTTAAAAAACGTCTGCGCCCGATCTAGAGGCATAAAAATAAAGCCGTTATTATATTCAAACATCCCGACATCGAAAATCAGCCCAACTTCAATCTGTCGTGATTTTGGAATCCCGCCGAAAGGCGTCACCTTGGATTTAGAGGATGTAATCGTCAGCGTATCACCCAGTTCCAAGCTCAGCCTGCGCGCCATATCTTTACCGATCGCAACCTTATTCTCGGAAAAATCGGAGAGCTGGCCGCCAATAATGGATTCTGAAATGATCGGCTTGGTCGCAAAATCTTCTCTCGATAAACCGCGAACAAGTGCACCGGATGCAGCACCGCGAATAGTGACCAAGACCTGCCCTTCAATCAGCGGACGAACAGACTCCACGCCCTC
This sequence comes from Pseudomonadota bacterium, assembly GCA_039026795.1. Lineage (GTDB taxonomy): Bacteria > Pseudomonadota > Alphaproteobacteria > Micavibrionales > Micavibrionaceae > JAUHXT01. Next base: position 788 of record JBCCLQ010000230.1, on the reverse strand, counting down.
CATCTTCTCGATCTCCCCGACCATCCCCATATAATCGTAAAGCGGACCACTTTGCGAATAGACATTCAGATGACCGTTCAAACCCAGAATACGTGTAATCAACTCCTGGCGGAAACCATTCATCACTGACATCACGATGATTAACGTTGCCACACCCAACATGATACCAAGGAAAGAAAAACCCGCAATCACGGACACAAAACCTTCGGCTTTTCGCGCTCTCAAATACCGCCCAGCAACCAATCTTTCAAAGGGTGAAAACATCTGTGTTTATGCCGCCAATTTGGTCATCGCCGCTTCGATGGACACTTCGGATTTTTCGCCTGTTTTCCGGTTTTTGACTTCCGCAATCCCGCGCTCCAATCCCTTCGGCCCGATCGTCATTTGCCACGGTAAGCCAATCAAATCCATATCCTTGAACTTCGCACCTGCGCGTTCGTCACGATCATCATACAGCACTTCTACCCCTTGCTCCCGACAATCGGCATAAATCTTTTCGCATGCTTCATTACAAGCATCACTATCGGTTTTGAGATTAATAAGCCCTATTTTGAATGGCGCCACTTCTTCAGGCCAAATAATGCCGTCACTATCATGACTGGCCTCAATAATACCACCCACCAAGCGTGATACACCGACACCATATGATCCCATATGAACATTGACCATTTCACCATCACTATTTTGAACCTGCGCTTTCATTGGCTCTGAATATTTGGTTCCGAAATAGAAAATATGACCAACTTCAATACCGCGCGCGGTGACTAGATCTTCAGGCTTACATGCTT
>JBCCLQ010000229.1:0-1811 GCA_039026795.1 Pseudomonadota bacterium | reverse complement strand
TTATAGTCATCTATCGTTACAACACATCCTATGACTGAAAAACTGATCTTAGCCGTGCCGAAGGGGCGCATATTGGACGAATTGATGTCTTTGCTGGATCAGTACGACATTAAACCCGAAGATGCATTTTTTGATTCCAAATCCCGCGCCTTACAGTTTTCAACCAATCACAAAAACCTGGATATCATCCGCGTGCGAGCGTTTGATGCCGCCACGTTCACAGCCTTTGGCGCGGCGCATTTGGGCGTGGCTGGGTCAGACGTTCTGGATGAGTTTGATTATTCGGAGCTTTATGCTCCTGTTGATTTGAAAGTCGGACACTGCCGCTTGTCCGTGGCTATGCCTAGCGGTGATGCGGCAGCCGAAGACCCGCGCCAGTGGAGTCATATTCGTGTGGCGACAAAATACCCGAACCTGACCCGCAAGCATTTTGCCAAACGCGGTGTGCAGGTGGAATGCATCAAGCTTAATGGTGCCATGGAAATTGCACCCAAGCTCGGCCTCGCCAGACGTATTGTTGATCTGGTCTCTACGGGGAGCACCTTAAAAGCGAATGATCTGGTTGAAGTCGAAAAAATCATGGATATTTCATCCCGCCTGATCGTGAACCGCACCGCGCTGAAAACCATGCCGGACGAGATACAGGGCTGGATTGAGCGTTTCCGCAAAGCTGTCTAATCAAAAAAGTGGTTTTTTGCAGCGCAGCATGATATTCTAAATATTATGGAACTTGCAAAGCGTACAGATATTCAGGATATCGCCCTGCATTACCCCGGGAACGGTAACCCACCGAATTTCATGGTGAATGAGCGCTCGGTTGCGCTGAAATCCTTAAAAGATCACAGCAAGTTTCAGCCGACCCAATCCGCACAAGCGCCATATGTCGTGGATTTATCGATTCAGGATAACCGTCTGATTTTCGAAATGCATGATGCGGATAAGAACGCTCTGCCCGCGCTTGTCTTATCGCTCAAACCCTATCGACGGCTCATCAAGGACTACTTCATGATGATTGATAGTTACGAGCAAATGCGCAGCACCGGCAACACATCCAAACTGGAAGCCATTGATATGGGTCGCCGTGGCCTGCACAACGAAGGTGCAGAGCTCATGATGGAACGCCTACGCGATAAAATCGATATGGATCTGGAAACCGCACGCGGCTTTTTTACCCTCATTTGCGTGCTGCAAGCCGGTCCACACTTACGATAAACACCAATACGAAAAACCGTTGCAATCGCACACACTTGGGACTATACCATTCCAATGCCTAAGGAAGATTTGATTGAATTTAAAGGTGTTGTGACGGAAGTGCTTCCGAATGCCATGTTCCGTGTGAAACTGGAAAACGACCACGAGATATTGGCCCACACAGCCGGAAAAATGCGCAAAAACCGTATTCGCGTTCTGCAAGGCGACACAGTGATTTGCGAAATGACACCTTATGACCTGACCAAAGGTCGTATTATTTACCGTGAAAAATAATTTCTATTTTTATTGGATTTTGTAATTAGAACCGCGTTGACGGAATTCTCTTCCCTGTCTTCGCATGGTGGTTACGATGCGATTTAATGGCGTATCTACCATTGAGTGTTCGCGAGGAATACCGATTCCTATCGGACTTCCTTTGGATACATAATTCATGACTGCATCGTTAGCTCGCAGCGAAGATATCCAATTGAAAATGAGTCTACTGATACCACCTCTGTAAGCCTTCATAATCTTGAAGTCTCGCAGGCTATCTGCCGCATTGAGAGCGTTAGAGGCGCTAATCGCGCCTATGCTGTATGTTTGCAATAACATTCCTCTAT
>JBCCLQ010000228.1:0-1884 GCA_039026795.1 Pseudomonadota bacterium | reverse complement strand
TATAAAAAAAATCATGTATATTTTTTCAGTACAAGCAGTTATTATTTTAATGATTAAATAAAAGCTAAAATATAGTAATGAAAATCAAAGATAGACCAGAATACGATTCAAAACCTAAACCCGTAACTTTTTTGCGTGACGATCTGGTTTCTGATGCTATTGAAGTGATGTCGAATGGGAATTTTGGATCTGTAGTTATCATGGAAAAAGACAACTCCATAGCAGGAATAGTTACAGAACGAGACCTTATGCGACGTCTGCTTTTTCACAAGAAAAATCCAGAAAAAACGCCTCTATCCGAAATTATGACTGCAGAGGTAAGAGTGGCAAAAGAGGATGACAACCTCATCGATTGGCTGAGAATAATGTCAAACGAACGTTTCCGGCATTTACCTGTTGTAGACGAAGACGGAAAACTCGTGAATATGATGTCTCAAGGTGATTTCGTATCTTATACGTGGCCTGAGCTGTTTAGTCGTATAAAAGAAAATACTGCAGCGACGTTTGGAAGCACATACCAAATTATTCTCATTATTTTTGGTATACTTTTATATTCATTGGCGATTGTTTTCTTCACTTAGAAAAAATTCAAGATTAGAGCCCTTTACCCAAACTAAATATGCCTGTTTGAATTATTAAAGCCTAACTTTAACCTTAGATGACGTATTTTTGGCACGCTCTCGAGCGGCATCCGTTGTTTCAGCTCTAGCTAGAGCAACTCCCATTCGCCGCTTACCTGACACCTCAGGTTTTCCGAATAAACGAATGTCTGTGAATGGCTCTGAAAGAGCTGCATCAAGGTTTTCAAATGCCACTTCTTTCGATGCCCCTTCAACTAAAATCACTGACGATGCTGACGGTCCATGAAAATGAATATTAGGTATGGGCAAGCCAAGAAATGCACGTGCATGTAGCGCAAATTCTGATAAGTCTTGCGATATTAGTGTTACCATACCGGTATCATGTGGTCTCGGTGAGACTTCGCTAAAAAAAACATCATCACCTTTGATAAAAAGCTCAACACCGAATAACCCATAACCTCCTAAAGCCTCAGTGACTTTATTGGCTATATGCTCAGACTTTTCTAATGCGCTTTGTGACATCTGTTGCGGTTGCCATGACTCTTGATAATCCCCATCTTCTTGCCTGTGACCAATGGGCTCACATGTTGTCGTGCCGTCTTTATGCCGGATGGTCAAAAGAGTGATTTCGTAATCAAAGTCTACAAAACCTTCTACGATTACACGTCCCGCCCCCGAACGCCCTCCTTCTTGGGCATAATTCCATGCTGTTTCAATATCATTTTCTGATTTGATTGTGCTTTGACCTTTTCCAGAGGAGCTCATGATAGGTTTAATAACGCAAGGATAGCCGATGCTTTGTATTTCACTCTTGAGTTCTTCTAGAGTGTCACAAAAAGCATATTGTGATGTTGGCAATGACAGCTCTTCTGCTGCTAGGCGCCGAATTCCCTCACGGTTCATGGTCAGTTTAGCCGCGCGCGCAGTTGGAACTACCGTAAACCCCTCTGTTTCAAGCTCAACAAGCGTATCAGTCGCTATAGCTTCAACTTCAGGGACAATGTAATCAGGTTTTTCAAGCTCAATAACTTCTCGTAAAGCTTCACCATCCAGCATGGAAAGTACATGCGATCTATCAGCGACTTGCATTGCAGGAGCATTTTCGTATGCATCTAGCACAATGACTTCTACTCCCAAACGCTGGAGCTCAATAACAACTTCTTTACCCAGCTCTCCAGATCCACACAGAAGAACTTTTGTTTGTACGCTTGAAAAAGGCGTTCCTATTGTAATCATTATTATGCTCGCTTTCTTTGACGGATATAAAAAATTCAGAATTACACTACACTGGTAATTCTCTGAC
>JBCCLQ010000227.1:0-2033 GCA_039026795.1 Pseudomonadota bacterium | reverse complement strand
TGTTTTCAGGCCTTCGGTTTTACGCATCGCTGCACGCGTGTTTGGCGGTAAGGTTTGGTCCATCTCGTCTTCAGGCGGGCAAATGTGATTAATAACCGGCAAATCCCAATCTTTGGTTAGTTTGTCACGAAACGCATAAACCTCATCCATTTCCATTTCTGTATCCAGCAAGATCAGCGGAAACGGTACCTTCCCGAAGAACGCTTTACGCACCAACCACAACATCGCCGTAGAGTCCTTACCAATCGACCACAGCATCCCCAACGGGTGAATGCGGTTATAGGCTTCACGAATAATGTAGATGGACTGCGCTTCTAAATCGTCAAGATAGCTATGCATGGTCTATGACACTTTCTTCAATTCAATGCTCTCGTCCGGACGTATTTCAGGACGCCCGATGGAAATATAATGAAAACCGCGCTCTTTCATGTTCTTGGCCTTATAGATATTGCGCAAATCAATAATGCGTTTTTCGTTAAGCAGCTCTTCCAGCCTATCCAGATGCAATGCGCGAAATTCGTTCCATTCTGTTAGGATGACAAGCGCATCTGCACCATCGGCAACATCATAAGGATCATTTTTCCAATCGATGTCGCTCATAATTTCACTGGCTTTTTCCTGTGCGGCAGGATCGCAAGCGACAATTTCAGCTCCCAGTTTTTGCAAAACGGGTATCACAACCAGAGACGGAGAATCCCTTACATCATCTGTGTTCGGTTTGAAGGCAACGCCGAGCACGCCAATGCGTTTGCCTTTCACGTCACCATCAAATGAATCTATAATGCGTTGTGCCATCTGTTGTTGACGATTTGCATTGGCTTCCACAACGCTCTCAACGATTGTCTGAGGTGTGCCGAGCTTACGCCCTGTTTGTGACAAAGCGAGTGTATCCTTTGGGAAACATGATCCGCCATAACCGGGACCAGCATGCAGGAATTTAGCACCAATGCGACCATCCAGTCCTATCGCACGGGCAACGTCCTGAACATCTCCACCGGCAACTTCACACAAATTCGCAATTTCATTGATAAACGTGATCTTTGTCGCCAAAAACGCATTGGCAGCATATTTGATTATTTCCGACGTTTCAGGCTGTGTAATCACCATAGGCGTTTCATTGATATAAAGCGGACGGTACAATTCTTTCATGACCTTGGCTGCTCGTTCAGAATTAACACCGATCACAACACGATCAGGCTTCATAAAGTCATTAACGGCCGCACCTTCTCGCAAAAACTCAGGATTGGAGCAAACGTCAAAATCTGCGTTTGGATTTTCCGCACGTATCGTTTTTTCGACTTCCTTTGCTGTACCTACAGGAACGGTCGACTTGGTCACGACGACAGTGTAACCATCCATATGCTTGGCAATGTCTCGCGCTGCTTGATGTACATACTGTAAATCTGCATGCCCATCAGATTCACGTGGCGGAGTTCCCACGGCTATAAAGACAGCCTGAGCGCCTTGAACAGCTTCTTTGATATCGGTTGTGAATGACAAGCGTCCGGCGTTGACCTGTTTGTGAACAAGCCCTTCCAAGCCTGCTTCGTAAATCGGAATTCCTCCCTCTTTTAGCATCTGTATCTTGTTTTCATCCTTATCGACACAAACAACGTCTATACCGAATTCTGCAAAACAAGCTCCAGATACAAGGCCTACATACCCTGTCCCAACAACACCAATACGCATGTTATCTGTCCTTCAATAATATTTGTGCCGAAACTAACCTATTCATAACCATAAAAAAAGCCCCAAATCGCTTATAATCTGACTTTTTAAGGCCTTTCGACGCAAAGAAATATATGCAAAAAGATTGCATGGTTCAGTCGTTTTTGCTTTAACGAAATTAAATGCATATTTTTTAAGATATTTTCGAAGGATTTTTTAATTATGGCCAAAAAGACCGAAGCGGCAAAACCTAAAGAGAAACAGCCCAAAGAAGAGCAAAATCAAGCACTTCCTCTTTTTTACACGAAGCCTACACCCCTGGACAAAAAGGCGCATGCTGATCTGGCCTTGAAAGAAAATTTCGG
>JBCCLQ010000226.1:0-2067 GCA_039026795.1 Pseudomonadota bacterium | reverse complement strand
ATCGCACTGCGTAAAGTTCCGCGCGCCATCTGCTCCGGCCAAAATCTTCACTTGCCCGCGATAGGTCTGATCACTCTTCCCCGCACTAATCCCCTTAGCGATAATGCGGGATTTCGTGTTCTTGCCCATATGGATCATCTTGGTGCCCGTATCGGCCTGCTGATGGTTGTTTGTAATCGCGACCGAATAAAACTCGCCCTGGGAATTATCGCCCTTTAAAATACAGGACGGGTATTTCCAAGTAATCGCTGATCCCGTTTCCACTTGCGTCCAGCTGATCTTGGAATTTTTACCGGCGCATATGCCGCGCTTGGTGACAAAATTATAAATTCCGCCCTTACCGTTTTCATCACCCGGATACCAGTTCTGCACAGTGGAGTACTTAATCTCCGCATCATCCAGTGCGATCAACTCCACCACGGCCGCATGCATCTGGTTTTCATCACGCATCGGCGCCGTACAGCCTTCCAGATAGGATACGTAAGAGCCTTTATCAGCAATAATCAACGTACGCTCAAACTGCCCGGTATTCATCGCATTGATGCGGAAATAGGTCGACAGCTCCATGGGGCAGCGCACGCCTTCGGGGATGTATACAAAACTGCCATCCGTAAACACGGCCGAATTCAAACATGCGTGTTTGTTATCGGCGAATGGCACGACAGAGCCCAGATATTTTTGCACCAGTTCGGGGCATCGTTGCACCGCTTCACTGATCGAACAGAAAATAACGCCTGCCTCTTCCAGCTTGTCTTTAAACGTCGTAGCGACAGAGACCGAGTCAAACACAGCATCGACGGCGACCATATTCTGTGTGCCTTCCACGCCCGCCAAAATCTCCTGCTCACGCAACGGAATACCCAGCTTCTCATAGGTTTCCAGCAATTTCGGATCGACTTCATCAAGCGACTTCGGCCCGGTTTGGTTTTTTGGCGCGGCATAATAATACGCATCCTGATAATCAATCGGCGGATGGCTGATCTTCGCCCAGGTTGGCTCAGGCATCTTCTGCCAATGCGCGTAGGCTTTTAAGCGCCAGTCCAGAAGCCATTTCGGCTCTTCCTTCTTTTCGGAAATCAGGCGAATGATATCCTCGTTCAACCCCTTGGGCGCAAACTCCATTTCAATATCGGTTTCAAACCCGGCGTCATACTTGCCCGCCAAATCCTGTACCGCTTCTATTGTTTCTGCCTGAATATCGCTCATCTTGTTTCCTCTAATTCACCATATCTGCCAATGTGACACCATCCAGCGCATTACGAATGGCCGCATTCACGGGCGTCCATTTCCCTTTGACCGAACAATGCTCCTCACGATCACAGCACCCTTCGGCCTCATCGACACAGGATGCAATCGCAATCGGCCCGTCCATAGCCGCAATGACGGCCGTAATTTTGATGTCCTGCGGCGCATGTTCCAACACATACCCCCCGTTCACACCACGAATGGACTGAATAACCTCTTCCTTCGCCAGTAATTTCAAAACTTTCGCCACTGTCGGCTCGGGCAGCTTGGTAGTTTCTGCCAAAACGCCCGCAGACAGACGTACACCTTGGCTCTCCGACATCGCGGCGAGGATCACAACGGCATAATCAGCGAGTTTCGACAGTTTGATCATAATTTTTTATTGTAGCTTCAATATCTTAAAACAGGACAAAATTTGTACACATTACATGTCACTTTAAGCAGCCATTTTCAAGGGAAAAAGCCGTTTTTCATGCTGAAATGCCTCAAATTTTAACTTTTTCTCAAGTTGATGGGGCTAATATTAAAGATTAAAGGGCTTAGGTTGGTTATGGACTATACAAACAGATTTAATGAAAATTCAGACAGACGCAGAAAGAATCTGCCGTTTATCGGCGAAGAGCGCCGCTTTTTGATGAAAGAACAATTCCGTATTCAGGAAGAAAAGCGCCAGTTAGAGGCATTCCTAAACGGTCTGCATATGATACCCGATATTTCAAAAGTTACGAAAAACGTCAACGGTAGTGTTTAATAGACATTTATAAAATCGTCATTGCGAGGAGAAGCTGTGCTTCGACGTGGCAATCCATGGATTGCTTCGCT
>JBCCLQ010000225.1:0-2198 GCA_039026795.1 Pseudomonadota bacterium | reverse complement strand
TGATATTCCATTTGCGACAAAGCGTTATGTTGATGAGTCCCGTCGCTTGCTGGAGGTACTCAACACGCGGTTAGAGGGTCGAGAGTGGCTCGCCGCCGATGAGTTTACGATCGCCGACATGGCGATCTATCCATGGGCCCGGGCCTATGTCTGGGCGAAAGTGTTGGTTGAGGGGCTGGATAACCTTCAAGCCTGGTTTGATCGGATTGATGCGCGACCAGCCGTACAGAAAGCGCTCACGATCCCCAAATTTCAAAGCTTGTGTTGTGACCATCTCGGTATAAAGTCTGATGGACGGGCTGATCAGGCGGTGGAAATACCGGCAATGCCGATCTGTCCAATCCATCATGGGGGCAACACTAATATGCTTTACTTGATCCATTACTCACTCTTGAATTTTGAAGCCGTTTAGCATATTTGAAGAGATATGGGGAAGATTTTCTTAATTACTGCTCTTTTAACTTTAAGCCTTTTTGCGATTACGCCTGTATTCGCGCAAGAAAAAGACGTTTTTAATAGCTCTGGCCTGCCGATGCCACGCTTTGTGTCGCTGCGTTCGGATAAGGTCTTTGTTCGTACAGGTCCGGCACTTCGCTATCCTATTAAGTGGGTATTTCAGCGCAAAAACTTGCCCGTTGAAGTGATTCAAGAGTTCGATACGTGGCGCAAAATCCGTGATCATGAAGGGCAAGAGGGCTGGATTCATCAATCTCTCACTCAAGGGCGGCGATTTGCCCTGGTTGATACAGGTAAGGATATGCTGACCCTAATGAGAAAAGCTGATGAAGCTTCAAAACCTGTTGCTTTGTTAGAGCCAGAAGTCATTGTTAAGCTCGAAGAATGTCTAGAAACCTTCTGTCAGGTTAGTGTTGACGGGTTTAAAGGCTGGGCCGAAAGAAAATTGCTTTACGGCATTTACGAGAACGAAAAATTGGATTAGAATCTTACAAATATGGTGTTCGCCATATCGATTTCACTATTAAAATAACCAACCAACCCGAAAGCCTTTGTCTGGGCTGTCTAAGTATTTTTGTCTTTTTATTCTTTTAACAGACTTTGAAAGTTTGATTTTCCATGCTGGATTACATGAACAAGGCTGATATCGCTGTTCGCATCGCGTCGACGATTCAAGCGCTTTCCCAAGATGAGCGGGAAGGGGGGCTTTGTCAGAGTGATGCCATGAAGAGCATGATGCTGCTGTCTGGCATGTTGGTTGAGACGGCTTTTTTATTTGATAACACCGAAGAAGCGCTGCAAGGCTCCTTTGTGAAGCTTGCTGAAATGCTAGGGTGCGAGCCCGTAGATGGCGCGCTTGATTATGAAGCTCTTCCGCCTTCAACCCTGATTGATTTTGACACAGAGATGGGGCGTTCGATGGCCCGCGAGTTTTTTGAAGATTGGCTCGATTGTGAATATGAGTTTCACGACATGCTGCTCTTTGTTATTCAACAGCACTTTATGCAATGGGAATCAGGCAATGCCTTTCAGGCACAAACACGCGCTGAAAGTTTCCGCATTCTTGTTGAAGGCACCTATCGTGCGATGATGTTTGAACTTGGCGCGCAAGAGCTGTGCGATGTCATTATTGAGCAAAAAATGGGTCTTGAAGACTGGAATTCTGCGGATTGTATTAGTGCATTGGCAGGTCTTTCAGGTCGTAAGCTCGCTTTGTCTCACGAAGGAATGAACCAATGCTGCTGGTTTAGGGGCTCTGATTTGCCAGATTTGCTTGATCAAACAGCGTATGTGATGACACAAGAAGCCGTTAGGCTTGGTATTTCTGCAAGCACGGATTGGCGTTTTGGTCTGCCGGCTAATGATGTACCTGCGAACCCACCGACTATGCTTGTGAGCCAAATTGAAAAACTTTGTAATGGGTTTTTTGAAATTGTAGGAGCGCAAGATTTCAATGATCATGCTGTTTGCGCGGCAAAAGCAGCAGGGCGTTTATTAGCGGTTGCCTGTGGCGGTGAAAAGCCAGAGTTAGAGCCGGCGATTGCGAAACCTCTCGCCATGGCGGCACTCACCGAGAGTTATAAAGGCTACTGCGTTGAATATGCCGCGGTGAGTTATTAATTCATCATACTTCTTGGCATTACTTCTTTTCTCCTTGCCTCAAAAGCAATTAATCCAACATTTGGTATTTCAGGATTTTTTTCACGCTTTAAAAGAATATCCCTTATTCTCTGGAATGGAAC
>JBCCLQ010000224.1:0-2423 GCA_039026795.1 Pseudomonadota bacterium | reverse complement strand
GCTCATCCCTGGTTACTCCACTTATTGATGTGATAATATATATTATGGTAATTAATAAATATATCTATCAAAAGCCATTTCATTAGAAATGAATAGCGCGTCCATACGCATCCAAAACGCTTTCATGCATCATTTCGCTTAATGTTGGATGTGGAAACACCGTATGAATGAATTCTGCTTCTGTTAGTTCGGCTGTCTTACCAACGACGTAGCCCTGAATCATTTCCGTGACTTCCGCGCCAACCATATGCGCACCGAGCAATTCACCGGTCTTTTTATCAAAGATTGTCTTCACAAGACCTTCAGGTTCGCCCAAAGCAATAGCTTTACCATTACCCATGAATGGAAAACGTCCGACATTGATGTCATATCCGTTGTCTTTAGCCGCTTTTTCAGTCAATCCGACGCTCGCAATTTGCGGATGACAGTATGTACATCCCGGAATATTGGACTTTTCCATGGGATGCACGTCCTTCAGCCCAGCAATCTTATCAATACAAATTATACCTTCATGCGAGGCTTTATGCGCGAGCCAAGGCGCGCCAGTGACATCACCAATCGCATAAACCCCCTGCTCGCCAGTTTTCATATAATCGTCAGTAACAATATGCCCTCGATCCAGCTTCACACCTTTTGCGTTTTCTAAACCAATCTTTTCGGTATTGGCTTGAATGCCTACAGCCATGATCACGCGATCGACTGTAATCTTCTCCGTGTTGCCTTTGATATCGACATGCGCCGTAACGTTATCTTTGCCTTTATCCAGTTTTTTGACTTGTACGGCCGTGATGATCTTCATTCCCTGCTTCTCGAACTGCTTGTGCGCAAAGGTGGAAATCTCATCATCCTCGACGGGCAGGATTTTATCCATCACTTCGACGACCGTAACCTGAGCGCCCATATTCTGATAGAAGCTCGCAAACTCAATCCCGATTGCACCGGATCCAACCACCAGAACGGATTTCGGCATCGTGTCCGGCACCATGGCTTCCTTATACGTCCAAATCAGTTTTCCATCCGGTTCCAGCCCCGGAAGCACTCGCGCTCGCGCGCCAGTCGCAATAATGATATGTTTTGCAGACAGTGTTTCTTTGGATTTTCCTTCAACGGCCACTTTACCTTTACCGAGAAGCTTGCCGTAGCCGTCAAAAACAGTGACTTTGTTTTTCTTGAGCAAATGACCGATACCACCGGACAATTGCTTGGCCACACCACGGGAACGCTCAACGACTTTCTTAACATCGAACGAAACATCTTTAACGGACAAACCAAACTGATCTGCATGTTTGATCAGGTGATGGACTTCAGCAGATCGTAAAAGCGCTTTTGTCGGAATACAGCCCCAGTTGAGGCAAATACCGCCCAAATGTTCGGCCTCAACCAGCGCCACTTTCATTTTTAATTGCGCAGCACGAATGGCGGCGACATATCCGCCTGGGCCACCACCAATTACAACAACATCAAAATTCTGTTCAGCCATTTTTCAACTCTTGTCCTTTTTTCGGGTGTAATGCTCTCAAAAGTTCGCGTGCACGCTGTAAACCTTCTAGAGATTCATTTGCAGATTGCCTGGGTGTTTTGCCTTCTAATTGTTCATGTGGTGTATCCATGAATTTAATAACAAATTCTTCCATAGGGAATCGAGCGGCCACCCATGTTTGCAACTGTAATTCTCTGCCCTCAGGTGTTTTTTCGTTATTTGTATAACCATTACCCTTCACGGTTAAACCAACATACTCACTGGATTTTCAATATATTGTTTCAATACTTGCAGAAACTCTGCACCGACAGCGCCATCAACAGTGCGGTGATCGGTCGACAATGTGCATGTCATAAAGGTTCCGACTTTCACTTCACCACCATCAACATACGGTTTCTGCTTCCCTGCCCCAACGGCCAGAATGCAGCTCTGCGGTGGGTTGATAATCGCGGAAAATTCATCAATGCCATACATACCAAGATTGGATACGCTAAACGTTCCGCCCTGGAACTCCTCAGGCTTAAGTTTTCCTTCACGCGCCTTACTTGCCAGCTCTTTCACTTCTGCGGAAATCTCTTTCAAGCCTTTGGTTTCGGCTTTTTTGACAATCGGTGTAATCAAACCGTTCGGCGTAGCTACAGCGACAGAAATATCGGAATGTTTAAATTGCAAAACCGCATCATCCGTCCATTGAACGTTTGCGGCAGGATAAGCCTGCAACGCATTGGCGCAAGCTTTGACGACAAAGTCATTGACGGAAACTTTATATGCGCCATTTGCGGCCTCATTGATATCTTTGCGCGCTTTTAGCAGCGTATCAATCTGGAATTCAACCGTCAGATAGAAATGCGGAACGGTGGTTTTGGATTCCAGCAAGCGCTTGGCTGTGATTTTCTTAATGTTGTTATTTGGGATTTCAACATAGGCCATGCCGAATTCGTTG
>JBCCLQ010000223.1:0-2424 GCA_039026795.1 Pseudomonadota bacterium | reverse complement strand
TTCACAGGGCAAAATTATTAGAAATGATTAAAAAATTTTATGGACGCGACGATTTTGTAGATCGCGTTTTAAGCAGCTTTTTTAAGTGCTTTAATCTTCGCCGACAGACGAGACAATTTCCGGCCTGCCGTATTTTTGTGCATTATACCTTTTGCAACACCTCTGTGAATTTCAGGTTGTGCAGTTTGCAAAGCAGTTTGTGCCTGATCAGCATCACCAGCGGCAATCGCTGTTTCGATTTTTTTAATAAAAGTACGAATACGGTTACGACGCGCGCCATTGATTTCCGCACGACGAGCATTGCGACGAATACGCTTTTTTGATGATGCATGGTTAGCCATGTTTGTCTGCCTCTTTGATTCCTAATTTATCCACAGAATGCTAGGTTTTACGCATTCAAAGGCATGGTTGTCAAGCGAAAGATATAACCCCTTTAAATTTAAGCATTTTAAGGGTTTAAAGCGGGATTTATCGTGGCTCCAAAAGGAATAAAACCACATTTTTACCGTTATGAACCTCTGCCGAGATGGTCAGTCTTTCATCTTCACGAATATAGGTATTCTGGCTGTTTCCGGCCCAGCCCAGTTGTGGCAAGGATTTCATATAAAAGTTCATTATTTCAGTGATCTGAACACCGGAATCGACAAGCGCCGCCGCCTCAGCCACCCGGCCCTGAGGGGCATCAAATGACAGGGCATAATCATCAATTTCAACCAAACCCGGCATGACCGGTACATCATAAAGCGACTCGAAGAAAATATTCGCGTTATTGGAATATGCAGAAGCACTTAAAATGACGATTGATGTCAAAACACCCAGAACAAAAAACAAAAAATTTGTTGCAGCTCTTCTCATAATTCACTTCTGTTTTTGCGGGCAGAAAAACGTTGAGCGTCCAGATTGCACGATGCGACGAATGCCCTTTGTTTTTTCAAAATCGCAATCACAGTCCGTACATTTTTCATACTCCCTATCATAGACAGAAAAGTTATGCTGGAAATAGCCCAACTCTCCATTTATCCGCCGATAATCTTTGAGTGAGCTACCACCTGCCGTAATGGCTTCGTTTAAAACATAGCGGATATTGGCAACCAATCTATCGCAAGCTGCTTTTGTTACATCCTTCGACTTTTTCTTGGGTGAGATGCCGGATCGATATAACGCTTCGCAGGCATATATATTGCCAACACCGACGACAATGCGCTGATCCATAATAGCCTGTTTCACAGATGTGATTCGGCCGCGCAGTTTTTCTTTGAGGACTGGACCAGAAAATTCATTGCCAAGCGGCTCGGGCCCCAAATGTGCAAAGGCGCTGTGGGCATTCATATTCGCCGTATCCACCAAGAACACCATACCAAAGCGGCGGGCATCATTGAGTATCATTTTCGCGCCGTTTTTACACGTGATGATCATATGATCATGTTTTTGAGGCATGTATTCATCGTCCGCATTCAAAATTGTCATCCAACCTGACATCCCCAGATGGATGGCGATCGTTTGCCCACCGTTCAAGTTCATCAGAATGTATTTCGCGCGACGCGTCACAGTGTCAATTTTTTGATTTTGAACTTGCTTATTGAAATTTTTCGGAAACGGAATACGCAAATCCGGGCGGTTCAAAGTCACATTTTCTATTGTGTGGCCCAGAACAGAGTTGCGTAAACCAGCGCAAACCGTTTCAACTTCGGGAAGTTCGGGCATGGGTTAAAAGGGATTCCATATGATCAATCCATCATCTGTAAGCCGCAATATCGGGTGGGCGCCCGGATTGCTTACAAAGCTATTTGATGATGATGGTTTTGACCAAATCATAAACTCAGCGCGTTGCTCAAGTTTCACAGAAAAGGGGCTATTGTGAAGACGGCGATAACGAAACCCGTCTTGTGGCGCTGTTGCTGACAGATCAGGATTAAGTATCAATACGTTATTCTCAACCAATTGATATGTGCCCGTGGAAAAAAAGCGGTTTGCCCTGGGATTGTCTTTGGACAATATAAGACGATACCCATCGTTTGTAATTTGCAAGATTCCTACCAGGTGATCGGACAGCGTAGCTTCCCAGGCTCCAATAATTTGAGAGAAATCAAAGTCCTGATTTGCAGATTGCGCGTTTTGTGTTTGTGATCGTGTTGATCCCATTTCACTTAAAGATCGGTTTAAATCCGCACGACGCTGATCCGTATCGCTTTGAGCGTTTTGTGTCCGTTCTGTCTGCATGACGGGCTGAGATTGCGTTGAAACACTGCTTTGATAAATAATGAAACCAACAGCGCCTAAGCAGAGAGCGCCAAAGCCCAAAACCAAAAACCCGATCCATTTGGATTGAAGGGATGATTGTTGCGGCTTATTCTTTGTCTCAGTCATATCTGTACTATGCTTTACGGGAGTGTGCGTGACAAGAACTCTTCGATTTCTTCATCA
>JBCCLQ010000222.1:0-2448 GCA_039026795.1 Pseudomonadota bacterium | reverse complement strand
GGGTCGTACCAATGTTATGCAGGTGGAGTTACAACATGCTTAAACGGTTCATCATATTTTGCGCTTTTATGATATTCAGTCTACCTGTGCAGGCTGCTGAAATAGCGCGTAAACACATTCCTGATGCTGAATTTGTAGGCGAAGGTCGTCTGACATACATGTTTTGGGATGTTTATGACGCTTCTCTCTTTGCGCCGGGCGGAGACTGGGAGCCTGGTGAACCACTGGCCCTTGAACTGATCTATTTACGTGATATCACAGGCAAGCAAATTGCTGATCGTTCTCTGGATGAAATGGAAGACCTAGGTATGGACGATTCCGTGCGCCTGAATGAGTGGTACAATGACATGGTACGGATTTTTCCTGATGTTACTGACGGGTTTGTCTTAACAGGCGTGCTGACACCGCGCGGTGAGACAGTCTTTTATAAGCATGACCAAGAAATAGGGCGTGTGGCCGATCCTGAATTTGGTCATTACTTCTTTGATATCTGGTTAAGCGCAGAAACATCTGCACCTGATTTGCGCGCAAAATTACTGGGCCGCAATAAATCATGACACAAACAGCTGCGATAAAAAGAGGGGATTTGATCAGTTACGCTCTCCTCGCGTTACCGCTCGCCTTTGCCGGTCTGCCGCTTTATATTCACGCACCGGATTTTTATGCAACGGAAGCTGGGTTATCATTGGCCTTGATGGGCACTGTTCTTTTGGTTGTAAGGCTGTTTGACGCAGTTCAGGATCCGATCATTGGATATTTAAGTGATAAATTTTCGGAATATCGTTTTGCGTTCTTTTTGTTTGGGTTGATTGCCTTGTGCATTTCATTCGCAATGCTGTTTCACCCGCCATCAAGTTATGTGCTTGTCTGGTTCGCGCTTTCGATTGTTTTGGCTACTACAGCGTTCAGCGTGATCGTGATCAATTTAAATGCTATCGGCAGTCTGTGGACCGATGAAACACATGATAAAACTCGTATCACAGGATGGCGTGAAGGGCTTGGACTTGTTGGATTGTTGATTGCGTCGATTGTCCCGGCTGTACTGATTGAAATGTATGAAAAGACCGAAGCCTTTGCTTACTTTTCTTATCTCTCTATAGCGCTCTTTGTCGTTGTCGGTTTTGTATTTCTGCGCTGGTTGAAATCACAAGGTCAGAGTTTTTCAAAAAGCGGGTCTTTTACAGGCTTTTCATTCAAGGGGCTCTTTGATCAAAGACGTAAAAACATGTTCTTTGGCATTTATGGTTTAAGCATGCTGGCATCTTCCATTCCCGCTGTACTGGTTATTTTCTTTGTCCGTGACCGTTTGGATGCAGAAAGCTATACTGGATTGTTTTTGGCACTGTATTTCTTATCAGGTGTGGCCGCTATGCCGCTATGGCAGGCGATAGCAAAGCGCAAAACCAAGATGTTCAGTTGGTTGATTGCTATGGCCTTGGCTGTTGCGACGTTTATCTGGGCTTTCTTTTTGGGTGCTGGTGACATCTGGGCTTATGCCGCCGTGTGTTTGCTCTCAGGTATCGCGCTGGGCGCCGAGCTTTCCTTACCACCATCTATTTTGTCCGATTTGGTAGAAGACAAAAAAGACCAGACATCAACCAATTTTGCGTTTCTGGCGTTTTTAAATAAGGCTGCGTTTGCCTTGGGTACAGGCATTGCATTTCTGCTACTGGCTTGGTTTGCATTCGAACCTGCCACACAGAATTCCGATGAAGCGCTGATGGGTTTGAGTTTCACTTATGCTTTATTGCCTTCTGTTTTAAAAATTCTGGCAGCAACGCTTTTGATTTGGGGGGGAACAACACTATTTCAAGGAGACAAAAATGAAATGGATGAAAGGAGTGATGCTGATGGGCTTCGTCACAGCACTAATCGGATGTAGCGGCGGTGGTTCCGGCGCGCTGATGCATTATAAAGACGCAGAGCCGAAACTGGTTCTGGAAGATTTCTTTGACGGCACAATCAAGGGCTGGGGTATGATCCAGGACAGCAGTGGTAAAGTCACGCGCCGTTTTGATGTAGAAATTATAGCCAGTTGGGATGGCGATAATGGAATCCTCGATGAAACTTTTGTTTTCTATGATGGTGAAACTGATAAACGCATCTGGAAGGTCAAGAAAATTGATGATCGTAATTATGTCGGCACTGCCGGAGATATTATCGGTGAAGCCACTGGAGAGCAGGAAGGCAATGCACTGCGTTGGGCCTATCAGATGGATTTGACAGTCGATGGCCGGACATTCCGTATGACCTTTGATGACTGGATGTATTTGATGAATGACGGTGTTTTGATCAACCGATCTTATATCAAGAAGTTCGGTATCACTTTTGCTGAACTCACATTGTTCATGCAAAAACAGGACTCATAATGCCGCAGATTAAGGGCAAACATATCTGGATTATCGGTGCGAGTAGCGGCATAGGCGCTGCTCTCGCCAGAAATCTGTC
>JBCCLQ010000221.1:0-2495 GCA_039026795.1 Pseudomonadota bacterium | reverse complement strand
CTGGCCCGCGTATTGTGTTGGTCGGATGGAGATTATGATGCGCAAGAACGTGTCGTTATGGATGCATTGGAAGATATAAGTGCGCAGCAGGAAGCCCAAGCTTTGTTAGAGCGTAGCAAGCAGGCCGTTCAAGAAATAAAGTTGAACAAAGACCAGTGGGTTCAACAGCACGAAGCACAAGAAAAGCCGATGTTTGAGTGGTTTGGCAATTTACTTCAGCGTGCAACTTAAAAAATCATCACGGAAAGATACGTGTTCCTGGAATGTCGGATAAGCGGCGATTGATGCTTGTCTGGTTTGCCGGGTTGACGGGATAGGTGCGTCCGTCAAAAGTCATAGCCACATTCCGATCCGGTATATTGGTACCGGACACTCGCACAATCAAATCATTCCAGCCGTTGGTTTTTCTGTCGGATATTACAAGCGGTCCGCGAATACCTGTTATTTCGGTTAGGAGTGTGAAGTCATTATTCTGCGCCTTCATGATCACCATCATACAGCCCGACCAGCCGCACCAGTAACTGTAAGGTCCCTTGAACAAGAAGATGGCTTCGCGTGCGCCGTCTCCGTTCAAATCAACGCGGGTATAATCATAACGGGAATTTGGTGGCCCTTTTTGTTCGGTGATGTAGGCGTTTAAAAGTGCCATGGCTTTGCCATCCGATGGATCCTGAATCGCGCCGGGAAGAGGTGTTAAGCCTGTATCGGAGTTTCGTGAGAAAGAACAAGCGCTTAATGATATAGCAAGGGCCGCGCATAAAAGATGCCGCAGCATTTTATCCCATTGCATCGATAATTTTTTTCAGTTTTTGCACGCTTTCATCATAAAGAGCTTGAACGTCCATCAAGCGTGTCATGCGGTCTTCAATGTCGCCATTTTTTAAATCGTTCATCAGAGTGCGACATGACATAGAAAAACGACTTAGGCCCAGGTTGCCGGACATGGATGCGATAGCATGCATTTCCTTTGCCAAGTCATCGGCCGTTGTGTTTGTATCAAAAATCATATCGGTTTTTTTGTCATATTCAGACATGGAGTCTTCTATCAGTTCCCTTGTGCGTTCGATCCCGATAAATTGCAGGAATGACTCTATTTGCTTGCCGTCTAAGATTGGGTAGCTACTCAAATCCGTGTTTTCAAACATTTGCGCTGCTTCGATAAAAGAGTCTGTTTGATCGTGTTGGATCCAGTATTCTATTTTTTGCTGCAGTTCATCGTGATCAAAGGGCTTCGGAATAAAGTCGTCAATGCCGGCTTCCAGAGCGGCTGCACGTTTTTCATTCGTGTTGTGAACGGTAAGCGCCAAAATCGGCAGATCATCGTTTGAATGTTTGAGCTCATTACGGATATAGCGTGTGGCTTCTATACCATCCATCACCGGCATTTCAATGTCCATGAGTACAAGGTCGAATTTTTCATCCTTTAAGCGCTCAACAGCTTCCTGACCGTTGGATGCGATGCTGATGCGGTATTGGCTTTCGGGTAAGACTGTTGGAAGAAGCGCCTGATCTGTTTCCAAATCTTCAACATATAAAATACGGCTGGCGTTGGATGTGTCGGTTTGCAATGCTTTTACCCTTGTTCAATGAAAATAATCATACACGTTTGACGCGCCGGTACAATTTATACGGGCATTTTTGCACATGTTATTAGATTTTTTCAGATGGGTTTACAAAGAAAAGATGCGCTGACGATTTATATACGCAGGAGCTGAAGCATCTTCAATCAACTTGTTGTTTTGCAATGCCATCATCATATCGTTTACTCTTTTCTCAAAGTCTCGGGCCATATTTGTTATGTTTAAAATGCTATTGGGTATGGAAATTGCCGATTGCTTGGAATTTAATTAAGATCATAAATAATTTAGGCGTTTAAAACATGAAAGACTTTTAATGAGGTTTTCTGTAATTTTCAATATTATGGCGTGCTTTTTAATTTTATAAACTTATTGTGTCGTTTCTGTTTAGACGCATTTTTGAGTGAACAACAGGTAGTATTATAAAGCTAAGCGACTTTTCAGAGCTTTTTCGGCAACTGTCAGTCGTTGGCCAAAATCGGAAATGTCACGTGGCCTGACTCCTAGACCTTCGCATATTTTCTGTAAAGTTCCCATCTGATAATTCGCATCTCGATTTTCCAAGAATCTCCCATACGTTCCTACAGCTATATTACATCTTCTCGCCATTTCGGTGTTAGTTAAATTATATTGTATTCGGTAAGATTTTAGAAATGCAATTAATGTATTTTTGGAAATTGCGATAGCGTCTTTTTCAGGACTGAATCTATCTACATCATCTGCAGAGGTCTTAAATACGCCGTGGAGTTTTCTTAAAGTTTCTGAATTCGGTTGTTTTGTTCGACCATCCATAATCTTACTAATACAATCAGCTGCCAAGCCTGTTCTTTGTGCCATAGCGGTGACACTTATAAAATATTTCAAGCATTGAGTACGAACAAAGGGGCCGATTTTTGATCGACGTACATGAGGTATGGG
>JBCCLQ010000220.1:0-2504 GCA_039026795.1 Pseudomonadota bacterium | reverse complement strand
GAACGGGATTGGCGGGTGTTTCGGAATAGCTGAACTCCTCATCACTCATGTGCCCCTGAATGGCACCGGGACGAAAACGGAATGTGTATGTCCCCTTATACCGCACGGCAGAGAGCTGCTCATTCGTCACTTCAAAATCCTGAACAAAACCGGAAATGGTATTCACATCCGGCATCTCATAAGTTTCACGCTCAAAGGGTGTCATCAGCTTTTCAGTCAAAACTTCAAAAGCCTTCACTTGGGCCTCTTCAAACGCCTTTTCTCGAGCTTCAACAGCGTTTTCAGCCGTAACATCAACCTCAATGCCCTCAACCTTATAGACCGAGTCATCAGCCAAAGCGGGCATAGCAATGAGCATCAGCATACAAAATGCTGTACGGACGCTGCACAAAGCCTTATGAATATTTCTCATGGCCGAAACCTTACACGTTTTGAATGGCATTTTTATAGCGAAAATGGAGCAAAAACCCAAATGAAACATGGCGCTTACAAAGAAGCTGGTGTGGATATAGAAGCCGGAAACACCCTGGTAGAACGCATCAAACCACATGTGAAAAAGACGCACCGCAACGGCGTCATGAGCGGTCTGGGCGGCTTTGGTGCGCTTTTTGACCTTAAGGAAACAGGATATAACGACCCTGTGTTGGTATCCGCTACCGACGGTGTGGGCACAAAGTTAAAAGTGGCAATCGATATGAACAAACATGACACTGTCGGGATCGATCTTGTGGCCATGTGCGTGAATGATCTGGTCGTTCAAGGCGCAGAACCCCTGTTTTTCCTCGATTACTTCGCAAGCGGAAAACTGGATATTGATAACGGTGAAGCCATTATCAGCGGCATTGCCAAGGGCTGTGAATTGGCAGGATGTGCCCTGATCGGCGGAGAGACCGCGGAAATGCCCGGCATGTACGCCGATGGTGATTATGATCTGGCCGGATTTACAGTCGGTGCAGTAGAACGGGATCGCATGATATCCGGCGAAGCTATACAGGATGGCGATGTTATTCTCGCTCTACCCTCCAGCGGTTTGCATTCCAACGGCTTCTCATTGGTGCGCAAATTGATCGGTAGCACACAAGGTTATAGCTATGATGCCGATGCCCCGTTCGATTCATCACAAAAACTAGGCGATCTGGTTTTGGAACCTACCCGCATATACGTGAAACCTCTTCTGGAAGCCCTAAAACTATCTGATGATAATGGTCAGCCACTTATTCACGGCATGGCAAATATCACAGGCGGGGGGTTGACGGAAAATATTCCGCGCGTGATTCCAGATGGTTTGAGCGCGGATATTGATGCGCAAAGTTGGGAACTACCGGGTTTATTCAAATGGCTGGGCGATATCGGTGATTTGTCTTCCGATGACATGGCGCTGACGTTTAACTGTGGAATTGGTATGGTTGTGATCTGTTCACAGGATCATAAAAATGATGTAATACAATCATTGGAAGCTTCCGGCGAAACGGTTTTGGAAATCGGCGTCATCACATCCGGATCGCAACCAATTCAAATACGCAACACAGACCAATGGACACAGCGTTAACATGGGCAATAAACCGGAAAATATAGAAGTTGATCCTCAAGCGATAGAAGATTCCAAAAAGCTTTGGGTTGTTTTTACCGAAGCCACAAAATACACGATTATTGCTATCGTTATCGTCTTGGCTCTGATGGCTCTTTTCCTACTTTAAATATCTGTTTTCATTCATATTTTAGTAACCATTTTTCCGCATTATAGTATGCGGTGATGAATGGCATCACGTCTTTGGCGGGACGATAAAATACACAATGGAAACAATAGGTTATAAAAGTAATGGCTTTTTGACTTCGTCGTGGGTGGCGAAGATACTTTTCGTGTGCCTCACTTTTTTAAGCCTGTTTTACGTGCAGCAAGTTCAAGCGCAACAAATTCACACCCACAACGGCTACAGCATCGTTCTAACTGACGACAACACTGTTTATCCGGTATTTCCTAAATCTTACATTCTCGAAGACCCGTCCAAACAAATCACCTTTGAGACTTTAATAGCCCGTCTTCAAGGCTCATTAAACGGTAACCGAAAAACTAACCAAACTTACAATTTCGGATTATCCGGTGACCGCCAATGGATTGCCTTTAAAATTCAAAACCGCAGCAATCACACTGGTTGGTTATTGGATTTCGGAGACCACACAAACGGTAAAGCAGGAATTATTGATGAACTTTACGTTTATGATCACAATCAAAAAGAAGTTTTGTATGATTTCGCACAGAGAGAGAGAACTGCAAGTTACAACACAGCCTATCAGAGCGGAACAAAGCTACTGTTAAATATCCAGAAAAATCAGGAACTTTTTCTGATAACCTATTTGTCTGGTTTCGAAGGACAACCCCTTACGTCGTCACTTCAGTTGATCAGTAAAGAAGAGTATCTGGACCGCACAAACGCTGTCCCCATCTTTTCATTGGACAATATCATATTGCTATCGCTCATCGCGGTGATTCTGGTTCTTATCGG
>JBCCLQ010000219.1:0-2508 GCA_039026795.1 Pseudomonadota bacterium | reverse complement strand
TGACGCTTTAATGAGTTCTGATGGATTGCATCATCACTTCAAACTCTTCGCTGTTATCGTTTTGACCACTGAATGGATCATATTCTTCCATCACATCAATCAAAACACCATTTGGGTCTTGTATCATGAAGTGACGTCGACCGCAGGGAGCCAAAGACGGTTCATTCTCTATTTCCAAACCCTCCATGTATAACTCGCGATATACTTCGTTCACACTCTCGACAGGGAAGTTTAAAACCAGCCCTTGAGAATTCTTTTGTGAATGTTCAGGCAAGCTGTGATGATTTTTTGTGATTAAACCTAATCTTACATCATCATTTTTCTTGTGTTTCAGAACCGCGAAACAATTCATTTCCGTTTCAGCAACAAAGCCCAAATAATCTTCATAAAAATTGATACTCTCATTCAAATTGTCCGTCATAATGATCGGGTAAAATGATTTAGACATCTCTTGTCTCCTTGCTCCTACCAACAGGTATATTTCAAAGCTCTTATATACTGACAACCTGTCAATAAAATAATATTAAATTTACGTACCAAAAGTCAAATGTTATACTGACAATCTGTCAGTACTTTTATGCATAGCTAAGGGTATATTACTGAAATTATGAGTAAAAATTCAGGTCCGAACAAAGATAATCTTGAGCAAACACATAAACTTTTCTTGTCGGAGGCAAAGAAAGAATTTGTGAAATACGGCTATGCGGACGCCTCTACAAACCGAATCGTTGACAACACAGGCATGGCCCGTGGCTCCCTCTATTATCATTTCGGCGATAAAAAGGGGTTGTTCACACAAGTCTATAAAAGCCTGCTTTTAGACATGGCAGCACATATAGAAAAAGCCATGACAAAAGAGAAAACGCATTGGGGCGCATTAAAGGCCGGATGTGGTTGTTATATTGATTTATGCCTAAAAAAGGAGCGTCGCAGGATTATTTTGGAATCCTATGCGGCTCTGGATTATCACGAGCGGTTAAATGTTCAAAAAGAAACGCTTCTACGAACACTTGAGGAAACCGTGAAGAATGCTCAACAAGAGGGGTATTTTAAAAATCAGGACCCTATGGTCATATCAATTTTGATTTATGGTATGATTTCTGAAGCTGGGCGGAGTTTTGAATTATTCAAAAAACCAAAAGATATTCACGACAGCTTGCGACAAACCGCCATGGATACGCTGGATAAAATGGCACAATAAAAAAGGAACAGAATATGCGCTTCATTTTTATGTTTTTAATCCTCTCTATTTTACCACTCTCTGCTGAAGCGGCATCCGCTCCGGAAGGTTACTGGATGACAGAAAATGAACAAGCCATCATAAAAATAGAAAAATGCGATGCTGAGCTTTGCGGCTATTTATATTGGATCAAAGATCAAAGCCGACAATTTGACGATCAAAATCCAAATCCGGACTTACAAACACGTCCATTATGCGGTTTAAAAATCCTGACGAAATTTCAGCAAAACCCACGCAATACCAAGCTCTGGGATGATGGTGAAATCTACAAATCCGATGAAGGCGATACGTATAGCGGCTATATTCGCGTAGACAGCAATGATGAGATTTATTTGCGCGGTTATGTCGGCATTTCCCTATTCGGGAAAAGCCAGATCTGGACAAGGGTTAATAAAACAGACTATAAGGCATGCAAACAGCCATAAGTCATAGTTGATGCAGATTATTCATGATGTAAAAAAAGGTAATGCAGGAAATCCCTGCGTTTTGGTGATCGGAAATTTCGATGCCGTGCATCGTGGTCACCAACAGCTTTTAAAACAAGCCAAAGAGATAGCCGACGAATACAACAAACCGTTGGGCCTTTTAACATTCGAACCACATCCGCGTCGTTTGTTCCGGCCGGATGATCGCCCATTTCGAATTACGCCACCATCGATCAAGCAAAGGCGCTTGAAAGAACATGACATAGATATTTTATACTCAATGGAATTCAATTGGGATTTTGCATCACAAAGCCCCGAAGCATTCATTGAGAATGTTTTAAAAAATGGCATTAAACCGGATCACATTGTTGTGGGCTATGATTTTTGCTTCGGACAGTTGCGCAAAGGCACACCACAGACGCTACAAGATTCAGGTTACAACGTTACAATCATTGAAAAGATTGAAGATGAGAATGACGAAGTGATTTCATCTTCGCGCATTCGCCAACTTTTACGTGCAGGGGAGATTGATGAAGCCAATGCACTTTTGGGTTGGAACTGGGAAATTGAAAGCGAAGTCATTCACGGTGATAAACGCGGTCGTGAGCTGGGGTACCCTACAGCCAACATGCTGTTTGGGGAAACAGTACACCCGGCTTACGGGGTCTATGCAACACGCGTGATGATAGAGGGAGAGGATGAGTGGAGGATGGCCGCAACCAATATCGGTATCCGCCCGATGTTTGAGAGTAAAACAGGGTTGGTTGAAACCTTTATTTTTGATTTTGACGGTGATTTATACGGCAGAACTGTCAGAGTTCAGCCCATTCAGCGACTGCGCGG
>JBCCLQ010000218.1:0-2660 GCA_039026795.1 Pseudomonadota bacterium | reverse complement strand
AAGCATTGATGCCCAAGCCCAAAGACTCACAGACTTCCGCCGTCTCCACATAATCATGCAAAATCGTACCAAAATCATCTGCTTCCCAGGCAAAGGCATAGGGGCCTGTATATAGTTCTACACGGTCAGCGCCGACGGCCTGCGCCTTTTCGGGCATGCCCGGATCAGGATCTATAAATAATGATACACGGCGTTTGTGTGCATGAAGTCGTACGATAATTTCGCTCAAAAAATCAGCATGCTTATCAATATCCCATCCATGATCAGATGTGCGTTGGTCCGGCGCATCGGGCACCAACGTCACCTGATCACACTCATGTGTCGTAACCAGCGTGATAAATTCTTCGCTCGGATACCCTTCGATATTGAACTCGATGGATGCATTATTCTTTGCATTCCACGTGGCAATGCATTCGGATAGCGCGGGAATATCGCTTTTACGAATATGCCGTTCATCGGGACGTGGGTGCGCGGTCAACCCGTTCGCGCCGGCTTCCAGTATCATTTCGGCATGCTCGATCAAATCGGGATATCCTATATCCCGTTGATTGCGCAGCAACGCCACTTTGTTCAAATTCACACTTAAATGCGTCATGATGTTTCACTTTTATAAAAGGCTGGACAGGAAAGCCAGAATTTTCTAGCAAAGACATATCATTATTTTATCGAAAGAAAACGCATGTCAAAGCCAACTGTGAAACCAAAAAACCCCTTTTTTTCATCCGGTCCTTGCGCAAAACGCCCCGGCTGGGCGCTGGATGCCTTGAAGGATGGCCTTCTGGGTCGCTCGCACCGCTCTGGTCCGGGTAAGGCGAAATTGAAGGAAGTGATTGATCGCCACCGCGCAGTTTTGGGTATTCCCGATGATTATCGTATTATGATTACGGCCGCTTCTGATACAGGCGCATTTGAAATGGCGATGTGGAATTTGCTGGGCGCGCGCGGCGTCGATGTGCTGGCGTGGGAAAGCTTCTCTGGTGACTGGCTGAAGGATGTGAAAAGCCAGTTGAAATTGACGGATGTCAATTATTACGAAGCCGATTACGGCGATATCGTGGATTTGGATAAGGTTGATAGTGATCGCGATGTGGTTTTTGCGTGGAACGGAACAACGTCAGGTGTGCGCGTACCCAACGGTGATTGGATTAAGGATGATCGTCAGGGCTTGACGTTGGCTGACTCGACGTCTGCGGTCTTTGCATATGATATGCCGTGGGACAAACTGGATGCTGTAACCTGGTCGTGGCAGAAGGTTCTGGGCTCCGAAGGGGCACACGGTATGTTGGTGTTGTCGCCCCGCGCGGTGGAACGTATATCGACCTACAAGCCCGACTGGCCGCTCCCGAAATTTTTTCGTATCGCCAAGGGCGAGGGTGTGAACGAAGCCGCCTTTCAGGGTGCAACATTAAACACACCATCTATGCTCGCTGTCGAAGATTGCCTCGATGCCTTGAAATGGGTGGAAAGCATTGGCGGTTTAAGCGAAACAATTAAACGCTCGGAAAGCTCTTACAATCATGTGGTTGACTGGGTCGCCAAAACCGACTGGGTAGAATTTCTCCCAACCGATCCGGCTATTCATTCTTACACATCGATCTGTTTGAAAATTGTCGACCCTGCGTTTGAAGCACTGGATGATGCCGCCCGCGGCGCGTTCGTAAAATCGATGTGCAAATTGTTGGAAGCTGAAAACGCAGCTTTTGACGTCAACGCCTACCGCGATGCGCCGGCCGGTCTTCGTCTCTGGGGTGGCGCGACTGTCGACCCTGCGGATATGGAAGCGCTGCTCCCATGGCTCGACTGGGCCTTCGCCGAAGTCAAAGCCGAGCACGCTCAAAAAGCAGCTTAGTATAAATTAACCACCAAGGACACTAAGGGCACGAAAAGATTAGACCTAAATGCGCATGTTAGTGCGCAATCGAAAACCGAATTGACATCATGAGTATTTTTTATAACACCGCTAGTGTAACATATTCATAACTCTTGGTGATCTTCGTGATCTTTGTGGTTTAAGCCTTTTTAAAAACCAGACAATACGTATGCTGGTAATCGGGTTTTGGGTTCTCCCACATCACAATGATTTCATTTTGCAATGTTGACATCTCTAATCCAAATGCGAAGAAACGATGTTTGATGGTAGAGCGTTAGTGATTAGAAGTAAAGAAGTCGCCTGATCAGGCGGCTTCTTTACTAATATTTGATCTTAGTGTGTCTGCAATTTTCTGCTGTTCATTGTTATCAGCTATTGGGACAAGCTCCGCATCAAACTGTACTTTCTGTTCGCGGATCGTTGCATAAACACCCGATGTAATATCATCTTCACTGTGTTGGGGAATGACATGATAATGCACATGGGGTATATAGCCATGGACAACAAAGCCAATCCTCATAGGGCGTGGTTTCATTTCTTCCATTATAGCACGGCCAAGACGGTTTCCCACACTCACAATATGTGCAGATAATTCATCCGTAAGATTAGTAAAATAATCGATATGCTCTTTTGGTAAAACCATACAGTGTCCCGGCCTTACTGGTCGATGATCAAGTATTGCTATAACTTGATCATCTTCATAAATTTTATGGCAGGGAATCTCACCAGCTATAATTTTGCAAAAAACACAATCTTCCATTTAGAAAGTATATCTTATAAATCATTTTTT
>JBCCLQ010000217.1:0-2660 GCA_039026795.1 Pseudomonadota bacterium | reverse complement strand
CCGTTATATAACGCTACCAGCAATTCTAATTTTTTCAATACACCCATCATGGGCAGGAAAATAGGCGATTTCTTAAATTATGTCAATTAAATAGTGGTGATTAGTTTAAAGGCGATGAGCCACATAATCAGGCCGATCAAAACGTCCAAAACCTGCCATGAGCGTGGCTTTTCAAAGAGCGGTACCAAAAGCCGTGCCCCATAAGCGAGGGAAAAAAACCACGCAAAAGACGCCAAAACGGCTCCAAATCCGAAAATATAGCGCCCCGTTTCCCCGTGAGAGGCGCTGATTCCGCCCAAAAGCACGACCGTATCCAGATAAACATGTGGGTTTAGGATGCTGACCGCCAACAGGACAGCGATTGTCTTTTTCAAGGACCCGTCGCCGGCTAACCCCTTGGCGTCATTTTGGTCTAAGCTACGGGGTTTGAGCGCACTGTAGAAAGATTTGAAGCCATATGCGATTAAAAACGCCGCGCCACCCCACGTAACATAAGTGATAAGCGATGGGAATTGCTCCACAAGCACACCAAAGCCAAGCACACCGGCGGCAATCAGGATAGCATCAAAGGTGAATGCGGTGATGGCCGTGGCAAAGACATGGCGCTGTTTGATGCCCTGACGTAAGACAAACGCGTTTTGTACGCCGATGGCGATGATGAGGGAGGCCCCCATAAAGAAGCCCTGTAAAAAAATAGAAGTCATGAGTTTAAATCCTTGGTTTTAATTAAGAATGGAGAGACAAAGGCGCTTTGACGCCAACCAAGGGTTATCGTCGGATTGAGTGTTTTTCCTGCCAAGATGTGATGACTGAGCTCATAAAATCAGTTTTAGAGGAGGTCGTGCAAAGTTTCAATGGACTTTTCTGACAAAAGGCGTATATATGCATTGCAAATTCAACCGCAGACGAAAGAATTTGCAAGATGGCCAAAACGATACATTCCCCCAACATCCGCGAAGCGTTAACCTTTGATGACGTGCTGTTAGTCCCCGGCGCGTCCGAAGTGTTGCCCGATACGGTATCCACCAAAACACGTTTGACCAAAACCATTGATTTGAACATTCCGCTGCTATCCTCGGCCATGGATACGGTGACGGAAAGTGAAATGGCGATTGCGATCGCGCAAAACGGGGGGCTAGGGATTCTGCACCGCAATATGGATGCCGAAGTGCAGGCGGAGATGGTTCGCCGCGTGAAGCGTTACGAAAGTGGTATGGTCGTCAATCCGATTACGATTGCACCTGATGCGACATTGCAGGACGCCTATGATTTGATGGATGCGCATAATATTTCCGGTATTCCTGTGACTGAAAGTGACGGGAAGCTGGTCGGTATTCTCACCAACCGTGATGTACGCTTTGCTGATAATCCGAAAACGCCAATTAAGGAGCTGATGACCTCCGAGAATATTGTGAAGGTTTACAACACAGTCGATAAGGATGAGGCGAAGAAATTATTACACCAAAACCGCATTGAGAAATTATTGGTGGTCGATGACAACGAACGCTGCATCGGTCTGGTCACGGTGAAGGATATTGAAAAAGCGACAACGCATCCGAACGCAACCAAGGATGATAAAGACCGCCTGCGTGTCGGTGCGGCCGTCGGGACTGGCGATATTAATGGCGTCGAACGTGCGGGGATTTTGGCCGAAGCCGAATTGGACGTTGTCTGTGTGGATACGGCGCACGGCCATTCCAAAGGTGTTTTGGATACGGTGGCGAAGATCAGAAAGCTGAATTCGAATGCGCTTCAGATTATAGCTGGTAATATTGCAACTGCTGATGCGGCAAAAGCATTAATAGATGCAGGTGCCGATGCGGTGAAGGTCGGTATCGGGCCCGGTTCGATTTGTACGACACGTGTTGTAGCCGGTGTCGGTGTACCGCAATTAACAGCGATTATGGATGTTGCCGAAGTCTGCGCGAAGGCAGGTATTCCTGTGATTGCAGATGGCGGGATCAAATTCTCGGGCGACTATGCGAAGGCGATTGCAGCCGGCGCCGATGTCGCGATGATGGGATCAGCCTTCGCCGGAACGGATGAAGCGCCTGGTGAAATTATTTTATATCAAGGGCGGTCTTATAAATCTTATCGTGGTATGGGGTCCGTCGGTGCGATGGTGAAAGGATCAGCCGACCGTTATTTCCAAGGCGGGGTGAGTCAGTCCAACAAACTGGTACCGGAAGGCATTGAAGGCCGCGTGCCATATAAAGGGCCTGTCGGAAATGTTATTCATCAGATGGTCGGGGGATTACGCGCCGCGATGGGCTATACGGGTAGCGGTACAATTGAGGAGATGAAAAAGAAAGCCGAGTTCGTACGCATGACAGGGGCTGGGCATAAAGAGTCTCATGCACACAACATCACCATCACCCGCGAAGCGCCGAATTATCGGACTGAGAATTAAAATTTTAGTGTCATTTCGAGCGCAGCGAGAAATCTCATGAACAATCATGAATATAGCGTTTATATCATGACTAATGACTTTGGAAATGTGATGTATGTTGGTGTAACCAATAATTTAGAAAAACGAGTTCTAGAGCATCAAAGTGGTCTTATTCCGGGATATACAAAAAAATATAACATCAAAAAGCTCGTTTACTACGAACAGGCAATGTTCTGGCTTCGCTGCCGCCGCCGACAACAACGAGATCAAT
>JBCCLQ010000216.1:0-2662 GCA_039026795.1 Pseudomonadota bacterium | reverse complement strand
GTATACGTGACGTCGGGCAACAAATTGAACGTGTGGGTGGAGATATTCGCGGACTGTTCGAAACTAATTCACGTTCCATCAGTATAGAAGCTATTGAAGGGTCTTTTTCGCAAAGCTTTAATGCTGCGGCATTAGGACAAAACGGTGGTGGTATTTACAGTCAACAGCTCGAAGGCGAATTCTCGTTCTACAAAATCAATGTCGAAGAGCAAAGCACGTCTGTCAGCTTCGATGAAAATGGTGTTTTGTCCATTGAACAAACAACAACACAAAACGAACTGGTTGTGAGCGAGATAAACATTGAATCGTCCGAAAGTTTTATTGGATTTGAAGCCGACACTCCGTTTGATGACCTTATTGCGGCTTATGATGCAACATCCAATAACTTCGATGACCTAGTGAACGAAGCACTTGAGGCATTGGAAGTAAATGACGGTGGAATTAATCAGTTATTAGAGTTTTTAGATGAATTTATAGAGCAAAATCGTATTAACTTTTTTGCTTAATCGGCACGAGAATCCTGCGCTCTTCACACCACAATCTTAAAGGTAGGCTGTTCAGACTATCTTTAATAGTCATTTTGTTGATTGTCGACAGAAGAGGTTGCGCGTCCATACAGTCCTGAAGTTTGTAATTCGGTATCTGTGAACATAAATGATGGATATGATGGAGACCTATACTACCTGTAAACCACTGCAGAATTTTAGGCAGAGCGTAATAAGAACTCCCCATAAGAGCGGCCTCCTGACGATCCCAATTATCTGCTTTTTCCCAGTATGTATCTTCAAACTGGTGCTGAACATAAAACAGCCAACCACCAATCCATGATGTCACAATTAAAACCGGAAGATAAATTGCAAGCAATGCTCCAAATCCCAGTAAAAATGCCAGAGCCCCCCAAAAGACAAACAAAGATAGATTGGTTAGCATCACACTTTTCCAGAGTGATTTTGTAGGCACGGTTTTAAAACCATCATGAAAAATAGTGTCGTGATTAAAAGGAAGCCGTTGCTCGATAATAACATGTAAAGGAGACCCAACAAATATCAAGAACAACGGGCTTCTGTAAAAACGATAGAAGAATTTTTTAACATGCGATAGGGCCTGATATTCAGACACTGTGATGGTATCGACGCCCCCCACACATCGTTGATCAATATTCCCTGACGTGGCGTGATGTTTGTTATGAGCCCGTCGCCAAGCATCGTAAGGCACAAAAGTAAGCAAGCTTAAAAAACGTCCGATATTATCATTCGCGTTTTTACTATTTAAAAAAGAGCCGTGACCACAATCATGCTGAAGAACGAATATTTTTGTGAGCAATCCGGCTGCCGGCAAAATCAAAGCAGCAGCAATCCAATACGAGATAGGCAAAGCAACAAACATTGCGCCCATGACGATGAAAAATAAAGACAATGTCAGCCCTAATTGTACTAGGGCCCGCTTGGAGTCAGCGCCCTTGTAAGCGTTGCAGTGCTCTACGATAGCTTTGATAAATTCTTTGTCATTTTTCAATTCCAGAGCGGAATTTTTCAGGTCAAAAGGGGGCATACATATCCTTTAGAAAAGCACAATTTTTACTATCGTAAGGTCGTAAGCCATAAATTCAACTTATGACCGAATTTTAAGACTACAAAGGTGGGGGTAGAAAAATGGCGGACAGTCAGGGATTCGAACCCCATGCGCTACGCGCATGCTTTTTAAATGAAAGGGTTCGTCCTATCTTTCTATGTTGTAAGATTAAGCCGCTGCGCAAATAGTGGTGAAAATGGCGGACAGTCAGGGATTCGAACCCTGGAAGGGCTTGCACCCTTGCCGGTTTTCAAGACCGGTGCATTCAACCGCTCTGCCAACTGTCCGTACAATGTGCATAAATGGTTGAAACCGAAGCAGACACTAATGATTTCATCTATCGCAGTAAAGTATTTTTCTGCTAATGCTCTATAAATGTTCTTTATTCTCTCCAAATTATTCTGGGTTTTGGTCAAGCCGTTGAACCTGCTCTTAATTGTCGGGCTTCTGGGCTTACTAATGCGACTGAAATGGAGGCGAGCTGGAAATAAGCTACTAATATTAACATGTTCGTTTTTCGTTATATTCGGACTTTTTCCTATTGGACCAAACATGATGACCTATTTGGAGCGACAATATGAAAGGCCAAGAGAACTAACACAAAGCATAGATGGGATCATAGTTCTGGGTGGAGCTTTTGACGGCTATATGAGCCATATCCATGGTTATCCGGTCGGGTATTCAACGACAGAACGGATTCATGAACTAATCCGTCTCGGGCGACAAAATCCAAACGCAAAACTAGTATTTTCCGGCGGTTCAGGACGCCCAAGACAACAAGAATTCAAAGAAGCACCAGTCATAGAAGATTTTTTTAATGATATAGGAATGTCAAAACGACAACTTATTCTAGAACCAGAGTCACGCAACACCTATCAAAACGCTCTCTACAGTAAAAAACTATTATCTCCAAAAGCTGACGAGACTTGGGTTTTGATTACATCAGCCTTTCATATGCCGCGATCTGTTGCGGTGTTTGAACAACTGAATTGGCGGGTTATTCCATACCCCACAGATCATAATACTGATTTGCAATATGTGGTTTTGCCTAGGAACCTTAATGTTTCCAAAAATTTTCACATGCTCGAAG
>JBCCLQ010000215.1:0-2673 GCA_039026795.1 Pseudomonadota bacterium | reverse complement strand
GTGACTTAAAGACCCGGTTTGACGACAAAAACCCAATCAAGCACACTAAAATGGATGTATATGCCAAAAAAACCGAAATCTTTACCTTTCCTTTGCTTTCTTGCTTTAAAACAAAAGGATAGTTGGTTAACACCTTCATAAAATCTGCACAAAGAGGGGCTCCTATGGACCTGACACAATTACTCGCTTTTACCATGCAAAATGAAGCATCTGACCTTCATTTAAGCGCGACAAATCCTCCTATTATCCGTGCGCACGGCACGATGAAGCGTATCAAAACTGACCCGCTGAGCAGTGACGATATTCGTGCGATGTTGTATTCGGTGATGTCCGAAGAGCAGCGCGCCATCTATGAAAAGGATATGGAGATCGATTTGGCGATTTCCTTTGGTGAAAAAGCACGTTTCCGTGTGAATGCGTTTACAACACGCACAGGTGCGGCGGCTGTTTTCAGAACAATTCCGAGCGAAGTACCGACAATGGCAGAACTGGATTTACCACCTGTTATGCGTCGTTTTGCAGAACTGGAAAAAGGGATAGTTCTTGTGACCGGTCCAACCGGATCCGGTAAATCGACAACGCTGGCGTCGATGATCAATCACATTAATATCAATATGGCGAAGCACATCATTACGATTGAAGATCCGGTTGAATTTTTTCATACATCGAAACAAAGCTTGATCAACCATCGTGAGGTAGGGCGCGATACACATGATTTCCGACGCGCATTGAAAAGCTCTTTGCGTGAAGACCCTGATGTTATTCTGGTTGGAGAGATGCGTGATTATGAAACAATCTCCTTGGCTCTAACAGCAGCGGAAACAGGTCACTTGGTTTTTGCAACCTTGCATGCGAACTCTGCGACCAAAACCATTGACCGTATTATTGATGTGTTCCCAACAGGGGATAAAGAAATGGTACGTGCGATGTTGTCCAGTTCTATTCAAGGTGTCGTAGCACAGACATTGTTGAAACGTGTTGAAGGTGGCCGCGTAGGTGCGTTCGAAATTCTGGTGGGTACGAATGCGGTGCGTAACTTGATCCGTGAAAACCAGGTTCCGCAAATGTATTCCATGATACAGACAGGATCGCGATACGGAATGATCACTATGGAAGAGTCAGTTGATAATTTGTTGCAGCAAGGTGTAATTGATAAGGAAGAGGCGCGTACTGCGTTGCTAAGAACCTCTGAAGAAATTGAAGAACGCGAAGAAGATGTTGCATCAGCTGCGCTTGGTGGTGGGAAAATCGGTACAGCGCCCGAACAACCAAAGAAAACACCTGCCAATAACGGTGCGAGCGAAGCAGCGGATTCAGAAGAGGGATATTCATTCTAATGAGCGTACCTGCAGCTTTTACATACCTCACAAAGATGAATGAGAGGGGGGCAAGCGACCTTTACTTAACGGTCGGCTATCCGCCGACATTGCGTATTGAAAATGATTTGGAGCCATTGCGTTCCGAACCACTTACGCCGGATGAGATCAATGACATTTTGAGTGAGATTTTAACAAGCCGACAGATGCGTGATTTTGAGGCACATATGGAGTTGAACTCTGCGATTGATATGGGGCAGCATGGCCGTTTTCGTGTGAATGCCATGCGTCAACGTCAAATGCCCGGTCTTGTTATTCGACGTATTATTTCACAAATACCGAGCTTTGAAGAGCTGCGATTACCAAGTGTTTTGGAAAGCCTATCCATGGAACGCAGAGGTTTAATTCTAGTCACAGGTATGACGGGCTCCGGTAAATCGACGACGTTGGCTTCGATGTTGAATGCGCGTAATACGAATGAAGAAGGTCACATCATTACGATTGAAGACCCGATTGAATATTATCATGAGCATAAAAAATGTGTGGTTACACAGCGTGAGGTTGGCGTGGATACTGAGAGCTTCTCGGTCGCGATGAAAAACGCTTTGCGTCAACGTCCTGATGTTATTTTGGTTGGTGAGATCCGTGATCGTGATGTCATGGAGCAGGCTTTAACAACAGCCGAAACTGGGCATTTATGTCTGGCGACGTTGCATACCAATAACGCTTATCAGGCGATTGAGCGTATTGTGAACTTCTTCCCGGAAGAGTTTCACAATCAGGTGCGTTTGAATCTGTCTATGAATCTGAAAGCTATTATTTCCCAGCGTTTATTACCTTGTTTGCAGGGTGGGATGGCTCCGGCTATGGAAATTATGCTAAACCAGGGTCTTATTCGTGACCTTATTCATGAAGGGAAATACGATAAAATCTCGGAAGTCATGGAACAGAACAACTCAACGGGTATGTGCTCTTTTGACCAGTCATTGATGGGACTTTATCAGCAAGGCTTAATCAGCGAAGAAACAGCGATTTCCCAGTCTGACAAACCCAGTGATATGCAAATTAAATTGCAGCAAGCAAAGCTTGGCGGTTCAGGTGAAAATGCCTTTGAACAGCTGGATACGTCGGTTTTATCTGTCTTCATCAACGCTATGAATGTGGGGGTCATCAATTAATGTCTTGACTGTAGCGCCTAAATGTGCAATGCGGGTGAGATCGAGTGCTGCTACTACTGGGGAAACGTCGGCAACAATTTCTGTAGCGGGTTTGAGATTATGTCTGGCTGCAACTATTGCATCTTTACTCAACCGTAGAAAATTTACCAAGCTGACATCACCACAAGCAAACACCAGTT
>JBCCLQ010000214.1:0-2690 GCA_039026795.1 Pseudomonadota bacterium | reverse complement strand
CTTCCCCTACCGTGCTTTGAATATCGAGATAGCCGCCAGTTTGGCGGATAATCCCGTAAACTGTGGCAAGCCCAAGCCCTGTACCTTGCCCAACTTCCTTGGTTGTAAAAAACGGTTCTAGAATTCGTGACAAGTTTTCTTCAGGAATACCGCAGCCTGTATCAGCCACATCAATCTTCACCCACTGACCGGGCGGCAACGTATCTTCGGTTAACTGAACAGGTTTGGTGTTTGAAAAACTCTGCGTTTCAATAGACAGCTTACCGCCATCCTCCATCGCATCGCGCGCGTTTACAGCCAGGTTAATCAATACTTGTTCCATCTGGCCTATATCAACTTTGATCAAGCCTAAATCCTGTCCATGCACCAAATCCAGTTCGATATTCGCACCAATCAAACGACGGATCAGATAAGACACTTCCGTTAGAATATCAGACACATCATGCACGCTCGGGCGCAACGTCTGCTGTCGAGAGAATGCCAGAAGCTGGCGTACCAAGTTGGCTGCACGGTTCGAGTTTTGTTTAATCTGCATGATATCGCCAAAGGACGGATCGCCCGGCTTGTGGCGTAAAAACAGCAAATCACAATAGCCGATGATAGCGGTCAGCAGATTATTGAAGTCATGTGCAACGCCTCCCGCCAATTGACCAACGGCCTGCATTTTTTGAGACTGCGCAAACTTTTCCTCAAGCTCTTTTTGTTCCGTTAGATCAATGAAGTGGAGAACGGTTTTATCACTTCCTTTGAACTTACGCGCGTAAAGATGAACAAAGACCTCTTGCTTGTCTTTCAGTGTAATTTCAATAGGCCCCTGCATATCACCGCTTTTCGCGGTTTTCGTAAGCGCGCTACTCACTGTGCCTTGATCATCTTTCTTGATGATGTCTTTCAGGTTTTTACCCTCAATGTCCTCATACCTACTACCCACCATACCTGCTAATGCGGCATTACAATCCTGTATGATGCCTTCAGAATCGAGAATGATAATACCAAGTGGAGCTTCTTCGAAGAATTTCTGAAAACGGTCTTCGGATGCGGCCAAGGCCTGACGCATTTCTTTTTCGCTCGTCAAATCATGCATGATGCCGCGTGTTCGAACCCGACCATCGCCCTCATCGACGACAGCCTGAGAGATAGAAGCCAAAAATGTCTTCCCTGCCGGGCCCTTCATCACCATTTCACGAACCTGACGTTCACCACCACCATCAACGATGTCATAAGGGTTGGAACTGTCCGGTGGATTTTCGAGATAGGTGTGCAGCGTTCCGTTCTCTAACAGCTTTTCGATACTCACACCCAACCAACGCGCCAATGTGCCGTTTACAAACACAAAACGCCCTTTCTCATCGACCGAGAAAAACCCAACAGGTGCGTTATCGGTAAAGTCGATCAGTTTTTCGCGCTCTTCACGAATGGAACGATCCACCTCGCGCTGTTCGGTGACGTCATCAATACGCCAGTGAATATATCCTGCCCACCCGGCAATAGGCTGCGCAGTGATCATCAGCCATTTTTCACGTTCACTCAGAATGGATTTCAGTTCTATCGAATCCGTTAAACCGCGCCGCGCCTGCTCAGCCAGGTTTTTGAAGTGATTGTAAGCTTCCTCATTATCCAAAAAAAGCTTTGTGAGTGTATTGAGGCCTGACTCACCCACTCCTTCACACAACGTATCAAAACGCTGATTGGTATAGACAGGGTTATCAGCACCATCGGTGATCAGACGTGCCCCCCTACTGCCCTCAAGAACTTCTAAAATAAGCTGGCGCTGGTGTTCATGCACACTAATTGTGTTGCGAAAACGTTGAACAAAGAATGCAACAACAGTAGCAGCCAAAAAGGATAAGGCAGCCACAATAACCATTTCCATGCTGATACTGAACAGAACAGCAACCAAAATGCAGCCAAGAAGATACAAAACGACCCCTATGCCCGATATAATCAGGCTTTTGATCGTATTTTGACGTTCTTTTTCTTTATCGGGCGTATCCGCTTGATAGCGTTTGATAAATTCGCTGTGATCCAATGTCATAGATACAAGGATGGCATATTCTCACACCATCGACAATTCGCAGTATAAATTAATTTATCATAGTTTTTATATTATTGATAAGTAAGAAATAGCTATGCTTTTAGTTCAAGCTCAGAAAATCGTTTTGCCCTCTCAAGAGTTTTCAGGTCATAACAAAAACCTGCCTCGGTTTCGCCTGTTTTTTCTATTAATTTTATAATTTTTTGTTGCGCAAATAAAAGAAAAGCTTCGGTAAGAGAAGCTGGTTCTTCTGGAAACTGGCGTTTCCGCATAAATTCTTTAAACAACAATCTAGGGTGTTCAGGGTATTCAGCCATTTCTGTGATCAAAGCAACAGCTTCTGTTAAATTTCCATCTCGTTGCCTTAGTTGACCAGTAATAGTGGCTTTAGCTTGCTCTGCTTCGGGTATGAGTTTTTCAACTCTTGCTTCTACATCCGCGAAAGCAAGGCAAAGGTCTATTTCATCTAAAACTCTTTTTTCGTGGTGTGCTTTTCGCTGAGCTTCGTATCCTTCTAGTGCTTGACTCGCTTTAAGTGCGCTGCCCATCATTCTTTTGTCAAGATTTCCAATAAATGGATCTTTAAAAAATGATAATGTATTTATAAACATTGAATCGAATGAAGATTGAGAAGCGGCTTGTTGTTCAATAGTGG
>JBCCLQ010000213.1:0-2699 GCA_039026795.1 Pseudomonadota bacterium | reverse complement strand
GTGAAATATAACCTCTTCTTCACCCTCTAACCGGATCAAATTCTCCGGCAAAGCCTTGATCGCGCGCGGCAGGTTCGTGAATTTCCACGTCTCTTCCTTCGGCGTCGGTAAATTATCAGGGTCCAGCGCAATCACACTCATGCGGCTTCCCCCAGATAATCGGCATAGCCCTTATCTTCCAGCTCTTTGGCCAGTTCAGGCCCGCCTGTTTTGGCTATTTTACCGTTGGCTAACACATGCACGACATCAGGCTTTATATAATCCAACAAGCGCTGATAATGCGTAATCACAAGGAAAGAACGCTCATCGCTACGCATCGCATTCACCCCGTTTGCGACGACCTTTAACGCATCAATATCCAACCCTGAATCCGTTTCATCGAGTACGGCAAAAACGGGATCCAACATGGCCATCTGTAACGCTTCATTCCGCTTCTTCTCACCGCCCGAAAACCCGACATTTACAGGGCGTTTCATCATATCTTCCGGGATACCCAGCTTTTCACAAGTTGCTTTCATCAACTTCAAAAAGCCAATCGCATCCAACTCATCCTGTCCGCGTGCCTTGCGAATGGCATTCAACGCGGTTTTCAGAAAAGTCGTCATCTGTACGCCCGGAATTTCAACGGGATATTGAAACGCTAAAAACAGGCCAGCTGCCGCACGCTCCTCAGGTGCCATCTCCAGAATGCTTTCCCCGTCAAAAAGGATATCGCCATCTGTAATCTCATAATCTTCACGCCCGGCCAGAACGTAAGATAACGTGGATTTACCCGACCCGTTCGGGCCCATAATCGCATGCACCTTGCCGGGTTCGATCACCAAATCGATCCCTTTTAAAATTTCAGCGCCGTTACCATCTTCGTCCGCTATCCGCGCATGCAGGTTTTTAATCTCAATCATCTCTCTAATCACCCTTTAATAATAAAAAACATTCCCACAAGCGCGAGGATAATGCCTACGCCTTGCATCGGCTTAATCACTTCGCTCAACACCAATACACCGATCAAAATGGTCAGCGTCAGTGAAAATCCGTTTTGCAGCAAACCGACAAGGCTCGCCTGCCCGCCTGCTTTGTAGGCATACGCCAAAAAGATATTCGCGCCAGCAACGCCTAAGCCCGATACGGCCGCCAGCATCACACCTTGCATATTCATGCCGCCTTCGGGGATAAACGGTTCACCCGATATCGCACGCTGACCGATAAAATACGCAATCGTCGCCAAACCCATGCTCACGGACAAAACAACCGCACCCAGCGCAGGGTCAATCTTCGCATTCGCAACCTTAAACAGGATGTTGCGCGTGGCCAGTCCAACCCCTGACATCATGGCAAGCAGCCACCAAAGCCCCAGCATCTTTTCCATCTATGCGCTCTCCTTCTTCGGTCCGCGTATGATTTTATAAATCAGCCATAACCCGCCAAGCCCGATCAAACCCATGACAATCAAAAACACAATCGTTACCGGATCACCGGGCAATCCTGTCTCGGCCAATTTCGGGACATACACCACCATGCTGAAAAACACGATGAACATGACAAAACATGTCCCGAGCAACGTTGCGATGGATAAGGCAAGCTTCTTAACCATCTTTCTGGATCAGCCCTTCGATTTGTTCCAGGCGCATATTGTTATTCTCCGCCTGTTCACGCAGCTGCAATTGCAAACGCTGTAATTCTGTAATCAATGTCGGATTCACCTTACCTTGTAAGCTATCCATGCGTTCATGAAACTCTCCGGCCGCTTGCTCATACATCGCGAAGGCACGACCCTTGTTTTCATCATTCACCGCGAATTGCACCATGTCATTGCGCGTGATTTTCTCGTCTTCACTGACCGCGAGCGCCAAGCACTCCTGCGTCAGATCAATCATTTTTTGCACCGCTTCATCGGGACCGTCCGGTAATATTTTGTCAGTCATTTTGTTTCTCCTTTAAGTGAGCATTTATTGGAATTATTTTTCCGTCCGATAATGTTAAAGACGTTTTGTCAGAAAGGTCATGCCTCTCTGGAATTCGTTTTGCGTATTCAGAGGTTTCGAAAATTTTATATAACCCCTCTTCCAGCCCTTCACAACTTTCAGGAAAATGGCTATCAAATCCCAAATTTTTAAATGCACAACCTTCAAGATTTATCATCAAATTATCTACGTACTCATCCACGGTATGTTTCCAGAGCCATGTCTCAATTTCCGCTAGACATTTTTCAACAGCTGCATTAATTGAAATCCCAATATTTTTTTGTGGATCGATATCTTCAAATAACGTGGTTAATTGCTTCTCTAAATGTAGATTATCCAACACTTCCCTCCAAGCTAATGCCCACCAGTTTTTGCGCTTCAACGGCGAATTCCATGGGCAGTTCCTGCATGACTTCGCGGCAGAACCCGTTGACGATCAGCGCCAGCGCCTCTTCTTCGCCAATCCCGCGCTGCTGACAATAAAACAACTGATCTTCCCCGATTTTAGAGGTCGTGGCCTCATGCTCCAACATCGCTGTTTTGTTCTTACTTTCGATGTAAGGCACGGTATGTGCGCCGCACTGATCACCGATCAGCAAGCTATCGCACTGCGTAAAGTTCCGCGCGCCGTCTGCGCCGGCCAAAATCTTCACCTGCCCGCGATAGGTTTGGTCACTTTTCCCAGCACTGATCCCCTTTGCGATAATGCGGGACTTCGTGTTTTTGCCCATATGGATC
>JBCCLQ010000212.1:0-2726 GCA_039026795.1 Pseudomonadota bacterium | reverse complement strand
CCGAAGGCCCTGGGTCGGAAGGCATTCATGATGATGACGATCAGGAGCAAACAGGGCTTCTTTTAAAGCCTCGGCCAAAAACCAAAAAGCCATCCATGTATAAGGTGTTGTTGTTGAATGACGATTATACGCCGATGGAATTCGTGGTGCACATCCTGGAAAAATTTTTCACCAAAACTCGTCAGGAAGCGACTGATATCATGTTACATGTCCACCGTCGCGGTGTGGGCCTGTGTGGTGTGTACACTTATGAAGTAGCGGAAACCAAAGTCGCGCAAGTGATGGATTTCGCGAAGGCCAATGAACAGCCCCTGCAATGCACGATGGAGAAGGAATAAAATATGCTCTCCAGAAATCTTGAACAAACACTGCATAAAGCCTTGGCAACTGCCAATGAGCGCAATCATGAATATGCGACCTTAGAGCATTTGTTGCTAGCCTTGACGTTTGATCAGGACGGGATGGCTGTCTTGCGGTCTTGTGGTATCGGGCTGGATGGATTGCGCGAGCAGTTGGAAGAATATCTGAACAATGAGTTGGGTTATCTGATATCCGAAGAGCCGGAAGAGGCCAAGCCGACAACGGCCTTCCAGCGTGTGTTACAGCGCGCCGCTATTCATGTGCAATCATCGGGTCGTGAAGAGGTGACGGGCGCGAATGTCTTGGTGGCCTTGTTTTCCGAACGGGAAAGCCATGCTGTTTATTTCTTACAAGAGCAGGATATGACACGCTTCGATGCAGTGAATTATATTTCGCACGGTATTGCGAAGGTGCCCGGTGCGGCAGATCCAACGCGCACACCACGTGGCGCCGATGAAGACGATGATGAGGACGAAGAAGGCGGCGTGAAGGCCGGGCAAGATGCGTTGGAAGCGTACTGCGACAACCTGAATGAAAAAGCAGCCGAAGGAAAAATCGATCGCTTGATCGGCCGTGCAAAGGAAATTGACCGCACGATTCAAATTCTGTGTCGTCGTCAGAAAAATAACCCGCTCTATGTCGGTGATCCCGGTGTCGGGAAGACGGCGATTGCCGAAGGACTGGCGAAGAAAATCGTGGAAGGCGAAGTGCCTGATGTGTTGAAGGACAGCACGATTTATTCGCTGGATATGGGTGCACTGCTCGCCGGAACACGCTATCGCGGGGATTTTGAAGAGCGTTTGAAGGCTGTACTCAAAGAACTGGAAAATGTCGATGGCGCGGTGTTGTTCATTGATGAAATTCACACTGTGATAGGTGCAGGCGCGACAAGTGGTGGTGCGATGGATGCATCGAACTTGCTGAAGCCTGGTTTGTCGAACGGCACGCTCCGTTGTATGGGATCAACAACCTATAAAGAATACCGCAATCATTTTGAAAAAGATCGCGCGCTGGTGCGCCGCTTCCAGAAAATTGATGTTTATGAGCCGAGCATTGATGAAGCGATAGACATCTTGAAAGGTTTGAAAACGTATTACGAAGAGCATCACGCGATTGAATATACAGATGAAGCGTTGAAGGCTGCTGTTGAGCTGTCTGCCAAATATATTGGTGATCGCAAGCTGCCAGACAAAGCCATCGATATTATTGATGAGGTTGGGGCAGCGCAGATGTTGGTGCCTGAAGATAAGCGGAAAAAGACAATTACAGAGCGCGATATTGAAGATGTCGTGGCTGCGATTGCCCGTATTCCGGCCAAATCTCTGACGAAGGATGATAAGAGCGCGCTTCAAAATCTGGAACGTGATTTAAAAACGCTGGTGTTCGATCAGGATAAAGCGATTGATACATTGGTGGATGCCATTAAATTATCACGCGCAGGATTGCGTGATCCTGATAAGCCGATTGGATGTTACCTCTTCTCCGGCCCGACAGGGGTTGGGAAGACGGAAGTCGCAAGACAGCTATCCAAAACTCTGGGTGTAGAACTCGCCCGTTTTGATATGAGTGAATATATGGAACGGCATGCGGTATCCCGCCTCATTGGGTCTCCTCCGGGCTATGTGGGGTTTGAGCAAGGTGGATTGCTGACCGATAAAATTGATCAACAGCCGCATTGCGTGTTGCTGCTTGATGAAATCGAAAAGGCACATCCGGATATTTATAATATTTTGTTGCAGGTCATGGATTACGGGAAGCTGACCGACAATAACGG
Organism: Pseudomonadota bacterium; assembly: GCA_039026795.1. Taxonomy (GTDB): domain Bacteria; phylum Pseudomonadota; class Alphaproteobacteria; order Micavibrionales; family Micavibrionaceae; genus JAUHXT01. Next base: position 592 of record JBCCLQ010000212.1, on the reverse strand, counting down.
GAAGACGATTGATTTCCGCAATGTGATTTTGATTATGACGACCAATGCCGGCGCCGCCGAAATGGCGAAACCGCCGATGGGATTTGAACGCGAAGTGCGCGTTGGTGATGATCAGGAAGCGATCAAGAAAATGTTTACGCCGGAATTCCGCAACCGTCTGGATGCGATTGTGCCGTTTGCACCGTTGCAACCTGAAACAGTCTCCCGCGTGGTTGATAAGTTTGTGGCACAGTTGGAAGCGCAGCTGACGGACAAGAATGTGACCATTCAGTTGACAGACAAAGCACGTGATTTGCTGGCGAAATGGGGATACGAGCCCACGATGGGGGCGAGACCTCTGGGGCGCGTGATTCAGGAAAAAATCAAAAAGCAATTGGCCGAGGAGTTGTTGTTCGGCAAGCTCACCAATGGCGGTATCGTAAAAATCAGTGTGAAAAAAGACGAGTTGAGTTTTGAATTTGTGGAAGAAAAGCCGACAAAGAAAAAATCAAAACCCAAAAGTGATGATGCCGATAAAGAACCGGTGAAGTGATTGGCCTAGGGCGGGTCGCGCATAAGAATTAAATATGCAATATTTACATCAGATAATCCT
>JBCCLQ010000211.1:0-2735 GCA_039026795.1 Pseudomonadota bacterium | reverse complement strand
TTTATCAACATCACCTTCCTTGACGCCAATGCTGATTACATTTGTGGACATGCCTATATTTTCGAGACGTTGTGAGATAATACCACCTTGATTGACAAGCTCACGTACTGCATTCGGATCACGATTTTGGACAACTGCCGGGTTGTCATCTGTATGCAACAGCATATCCATTCTGTAAGTGATGCCTGCTCTATCAGATTGCAGTATTGAAACAAGTGTCGGTAAAAAATAAAACTGTGGAGGGTTTCTGGAATTATCCGGGGTGAGAGTTCTTTGACCAACCGCCATGATGCTATTGATGAATTCTTCGAGTTCGAGCTCAACCATCATAACACCCGCTGTTTTGCTTTTGGTTGTCTCAAAGGTCCGAATTTGAGCTTCAAACAAAGCCTCTATGCGATCCAGTGTATCTCCGTCGTGAATAGAAGCCAATGGGTCTTGCATCATCGACGGGCTTGTATCCTGTTGACGCACATCCGTTGCAAAAGCATCTTCCAAGCTATCGATAATCGGTTTGACCTTGAATTCTTCGAATGACGAGATCGCATTCAAAACAATAAAGAAAGCCAGTAACATGATGAACAGGGACAAATTCATCAACTGTGTCGGAGAGGATCCGGATGAAGCCGGTTGTATTCTTCTGCGGCGGCGAAATACTTTCATATGCGCATTATACAACAAAATAGACACGCCTGTAGGCACAAACGCAGATTATGCAGAAAAACAATTAGGGATTTTTAATCAAATTCAGCGAGCAGCTTGTCAATATCATCCTGATTGACGGCGTTGTCCGGCATTTGCGGACCGTTTAAAAGCTCCTCAGGATCATGAGATGCGGATGGTTGAACTGACTCAACCTTTTTGTGCTCAATTGGCCCAACCTGCATATCAAGAGCGCCCATCAACATACTGATTTTATGATCAATTTCTTTGAGGGTGTTGACTACTTTTGTAATGCGCTGACCGGTAATATCCTGAAATCCACAAGCTTCGTATATTTTTGTAATTTCATTCGTCAAAGTCATTCCCTGATCGCCATCAAGTTTTTCAGCGATATTCTCAATTTCTTCACAGGATGTCATGATAGCGTTTGTCGCTTCAGCAGTGGACTCAACAACCGCATCCAACTCGACTGTTGCATCAGGAATTTTTTCATTTTGTAATTCTGTCGGAGACGTTTCCGAAATATCCGCTTTCAATTTCTGAATAGTTTCAGCCAGCACACTGATTTCATTTTTCAAGACATCAAGTTGCTGATCACTTTGGCCCTTATCCATTTTCTCGATAACAGAATGGATAATTTCAACGACCTGACCGCGTTCGTAAGATTTTTCTGGATTACTCATGCCTCTACCCCTGTTTTTAAATTATTGCTTAATCGATAGGTCCCAAGACGCTCTCGATTTTACCTTTCAGAGTTTCAGCATTAAACGGCTTTACAATATAATTATTTACACCGGCTTGTTTTGCGGCAATAACATTTTCCGTTTTACTTTCTGCGGTCACCATAATGAATGGAACATCAGAGTAATGATCTTCAGAGCCACGAATACTCTTTAATAGGTCATATCCTGTCATGGGCTCCATATTCCAATCAGAAATGATCATGCCATATTGCTTATTTCGAACTTTCTCTAAAGCCTGCGTGCCATCAGAAGCTTCATCAATATTATTGAAACCAATCTGTTTCAAAAGATTTTTAATAATTCTAACCATTGTCTGGTAATCATCGACAACCAAAACATTCATATTCTTGTCCACAGCCACGGCGCTCTCTCCTGATATGCTTATGAATTTCTATTTGACACCTAACCGTTCACAATATTGAGTGGTTTTGGTTAAAAGACTTTTAAAATATACACTTAAAGGAGAAAATTGGCACGAAAATATTCAATTTTTGGGGAGAAACTGTGACTAACACAATCGTTCACTGTGCAGACAAATCAGGTAGTGTTTTTTGTTCAGCCAACAGAATTGTAATACTTCTGGCGCGTTCAGGCGACATAGACGCTATAATCGGCGCTGATTTTCGTTCTGACATGCGCCCAATGACAGACAACAAAACATCTGTTTCCAGCGTATTAAAAATACGGGCCGCATCCTTCGCCTTCATACCTTCGTATATCCGAACCAGGCTTTGAATGCGTGCCTCTTCCTCTTCGGATTGTTTTTCAAGCAGAGATTCGATTTCTTGCCGCAAACCTTCCAACTCAGCAAATTTTTGCTCAAGCTCCCGCTCAGCAGCTTGAAGCAATGCTTCACGCATCGCCAATTCGCGCTCTTTACCTTCAATGTCCTTTCTGCGCTCTGATAAATCTTCGAAAAGTTCAGCACGCACGCCGGAATATTCAATTTCCGAATCCACATAATCGCGCCAGACCGTATCATCAGCAGCTGGTGGGTCTCCCAATTCGCTTTCTTGTTCGCTATTTTCTGTTTCGGCAGACTCCATTGACTCGGCTTCAGCGCTTTCTTCTGCAGCAGCAGGCTCTATACGCGCAAAACGTCTTGCAGCCGGATCGGGAAAGACAAGGTCATTGACCAAAGGCTCCTGGAATTCAGCGGATTGTACATTTTCAGTTTGGGTAAAGTCCTGAAACAGTTCACGTGAGCGCAAACCGAAAGCAAGAGCTGCAAAGAAAAGTAAAACAACAAAAATCTGAACATGCGTAAACCACGTCATGATACGGTATCCGTCCTTTGTCTACGACGGTGTAAGGCTTCGTAAAGGTCCC
>JBCCLQ010000210.1:0-2736 GCA_039026795.1 Pseudomonadota bacterium | reverse complement strand
TTGATTTCCTGCATTTACTTTTTCACCAAATCAGGTTCTACTTATACGTGTAATTGTCTATGAAGGGGGAAACATATGGCTGTTCTAAATTTTAAATCAAAATCTGAAGTAACGAAACTCGCGGGTACACATGATTTCCATGACATGGTGCAGGCTTTGCCCATAGCCGTGATGACCATGGAGCTTGAAAATTTCACGATCGACTTTGCCAATACAGAATCGATTAAACTTTTAAGTGGTCTCAAAGAACATCTGGATATAGATCCAGACAATATTATCGGAACCTGCATTGACGTGTTTCATAAAAACCCTGAACACCAACGTGCTCTTTTACGCGATGATAGCAATCTCCCCCATCAGGCCATTATTCAACTGGGGCCGGAATATCTCGATCTTCATATTTCTGCTCAATACGACAATAAAGGCAACTACACAAAAGCGATCTTGAGCTGGAGTATTGCCACCGAAAAGGTTTTGGCTGATCAGGAAACAGCACGCTTGATGCAAATGGTTGATAAAATGCCGATCAATGTTATGACCTGTGACATAAACGATGATTTCTAAATCAACTATGTGAACCAAACCAGCCTGCAAACCTTGAGTAAGGTTGAAGAGCATTTACCAATTACAGTGGATGAACTTCTCGGAAGCTCCATCGATATATTCCACAAACACCCCACGCATCAGCAAGAACTCTTAAAAGATCACAATAATCTTCCTCATTCCGCACAAATTAAAGTCGGACCGGAAGTTCTATCTTTAAATGTCAGCGCTATCATTGATGATGAAGGTGCATATTTAGGTCCTATGCTGACATGGAACATCATCACGGAAAGCGTTCGTATGGCTGAACAGGTCACACAAGTCGTCGAAAACATGACCGTGACATCACAGGAAATGGCTTCTTCCGCAGAGCAAATGAAAAACCTTGCCGGTGAAACCAATGAACGCTCCTCTTCAGTATCGGCCGCATCAGAAGAAATGACAGCATCCATCAAGGAAATTTCACAACAGCTTTCAAACGCCACCAGCACTACAAACAATGCTGTTGTTGAATCACGTGAAGCCAATGAAGCCGTCAAAACCCTGTCGGAGTCCGCAGAACAAATCAACCAGATCACGGAAGTCATTGAGTCACTGGCAGATAACACCAACTTGCTATCACTAAACGCCACAATCGAAGCAGCACGCGCCGGCGAAGCGGGTAAAGGATTCGCCGTTGTGGCATCCGAAGTCAAAGCACTAGCAAAACGGACAGCTGAAGCCACCACACAAATCCGCGATCAAGTCGGCGGTATTCAATCCGTTATTTCGGGAACGGTCACAACCATTCAAAATATTGGTCAAACCATCGATCAAATCAATTCGATTGCCGCACAAATCTCAGCTGCTGTTGAGGAACAAACGGCAACAACGGCAGAAGTCTCAACCAATATTACCGGTGTGTCCGATGCATCCAGTCAAACCGGTGAAGCCGCACAAAAAGTGAATGAGATTTCTGATCAGGTGAAGGAATACTCCGATAAACTCAGCGCCGAGATAGATACGTTCCTAAAATCAACGAAATAATTTAAGCCTGTGTATCGACTTGATGCCCTGCTTCAGGCTCACCATCAGTGGCTTTGGCGATACCAACTTTGGCTGCACGCAACAAACGATCATGCAAAACATAACCTGGCTCTATCACCTCAATGATTGTACCTGCAATTTTGCCCAGAACAGGAGCCTCGAACATCACTTCATGAAAGTTTGGATTGAATGGTTCGTCCAATGGAATGATTTTCTTGATTTTGTTTTTTTCGAAAACTGATAACAGCTCGCGCTCCATTGCTTCCAAACCGGAAAAAATATTTTGCATGCGCACATCATCACTGGATTTGACATCCTCTGGAATGGCTTCCAAAGCACGACGAAAATTGTCTGAAAAATCCAGTAAGTCTTTTGCAAAACCAGCCGCCGCAAACTTGATCGCATCTTCGCGGTCTTTTAACGCACGTTTGCGGGTATTTTCAGCTTCGGCCAGCGCACGCATCATGCGGTCTTTTTGCGATGCCATTTCAGCCTGCAACGCTTCTATCTGCGCTTGCGGATCATCTCCGGGCGTTTCAACGGCCTCAGGCTGTGCTTCATTTTCAACATTTTCGTTTGTGTCCGGCTCGTGCTCCGGATTTGCGTCTGTATTACTCATGGGATGTATATGTAGCGTTTTATAATGGTTTTGCAAAGACTGTTAATGGAACGCGTGTATCCTGAATGCCGTTTTCACCACGCACTTGCCGTATCACAGCAACAGAACCAACCTCTTGAACAGCCTCTGTTTTCAAACTATTGGTCAAAACACCTTTGGTGTCTTCTACGACAATAATGTTTTTGGGATCTTGCACAGATACGTTCTCGCGTGGTACTGGAGATAATCCACGCATCTGTGCAAACTGCGTCAAATCTACGATCAAGTCGTCATCACTACGCGCCATTGGTACATAGAGCTGCACTTTCTTTGAATGATCCATATCATAAGTCAGTTTCTGACTCAGACGATCTACATCAGCTTTAAATACAGCCATGCTTTGAGGGCTCAGGGTAATCTCATTTCCATTTAAATCCAGATCGTAATATTCAGTGATGTTTTCGGTCCGGAATTTAATTTGCTTCGTACCACGTGTCATCAAATCACGTTTGCTTAATGGTATCATGGCTTCAGCCCTACTATAAGTGCCGGGGCAATCAATATGTGGC
>JBCCLQ010000209.1:0-2767 GCA_039026795.1 Pseudomonadota bacterium | reverse complement strand
GCGTGTGTAAGATAACAGGGCGATCGCCGAGTGTGGTCTGCCCTTTATCATCCACCCAGATGGTGGAGTGTTTCATCCAGTTATCATCATCACGTTCGGTGAAATCTTCACGACTATGCGCACCACGAGACTCTGTACGGTTTACACCGGAATACAATGTTGCCACGGCCTGGCCGAGCAGGTTATCGAGCTCCAACGTTTCGACCAGATCGGTATTGAAAATCATGGAACGATCACTGATGCCAAGATCAGACTTCCCATCGAAGGCTGCAGAGATTTTATCGCACCCTTCCTGCAATGTATCACCATCACGGAACACGGCAGCGTGATCCTGCATCGTGCGTTGCATATTATCACGCAGTTCCGCAGGACGGGTTGAGCCTTTCGAATGACGGAAATGATCCAGACGATCCAAAGCGCGTGTACCATCATCAGCGCCAAGCGGTCTGTGTTTTGCACCCGGCATGACAGTTTCAACAGCGCGGATAGCGGCCGCGCGACCAAAGACAACCAGATCCAGCAAGGAATTGGAGCCCAAACGGTTTGCTCCATGTACGGACACACAAGCCGCTTCACCAATTGCCATAAGTCCAGGCACAATGCGGTCGGGATCTTTTTGTGTCGGCGCCAGAACTTCTGTGCGGAAATTGGTCGGAATACCACCCATATTGTAATGCACGGTTGGCAGAACAGGGATCGGTTCCTTTGTCACGTCGACACCGGAGAAGATTTTCGCCGTTTCGGCAATACCGGGCAAACGGGAATGAATGATATCCGCATCCAGATGCATCAAGTTCAGATGAATGTGATCGTTATTATCACCGACACCACGCCCTTCGCGGATTTCAATCGTCATAGAACGGGAGACGACATCTCGTGAGGCCAAGTCTTTGGCCGATGGCGCATAACGCTCCATAAAGCGCTCGCCTTCAGAGTTGGTCAGGTAACCGCCCTCCCCGCGCACACCTTCAGTGATCAGGCAGCCTGCACCATAAACGCCGGTTGGATGGAATTGTACGAATTCCATATCCTGTAACGGCAAGCCGGCACGCAGCACCATTGCGTTTCCATCACCTGTGCAAGTGTGTGCAGAGGTACATGAGAAATAAGCGCGGCCATAACCACCGGTGGCTAGAATTGTTTGATGCGCGCGGAAGCGGTGAATCTTTCCATCTTCCAAATTCCACGCCATGACACCGAGGCATTCGCCATCATCGCCCATGATGAGATCAAGCGCAAAATATTCGATAAAGAATTCCGCCTGATGTTTCAGCGCCTGCTGATACAGGGTGTGCAACATCGCATGGCCCGTCCGGTCGGCAGCGGCGCATGTGCGTTGTGCCGTACCCTTCCCGTAGTGTGTTGTCATACCACCGAATGCGCGTTGATAAATTTTTCCGGCTGCTGTCCGGGAGAACGGAACGCCGTAATGTTCCAGTTCATAAATGGCCGGGATTGCTTCGCGGCACATATATTCAATCGCGTCCTGATCACCGAGCCAGTCCGAGCCCTTGATCGTGTCATACATATGAAAGCGCCAGTCATCCTCGCCCATATTACCGAGCGCTGCTGAAATTCCGCCCTGCGCCGCAACAGTGTGAGAGCGTGTCGGGAAGACTTTTGAAATCAGCGCTGTGCGCAATCCTTTTTCCGCACATCCAAATCCGGCACGCAAACCTGCGCCCCCTGCTCCGACCACAACAACATCATATTCGTGATCAATAATTTCGTAATTTTCGTTCATACCGTAAACGCCACTTTCAAAATGCTAAAAATACAGGCGACTGCGAAGGCAAAGAAAAACAGCTTTTGGCCGATAATCTTGAACAATCGCAAGCCCTTATGAGAGATATAGTCCTCAACCACGACCTGTGAACCCAGAACAGCGTGATAAAAGGTCGAAATTACCAATAAAATCATCAAAATCGCATTAATTGGCTGCGCCAACCACGCCGTGTATTCGGCATAACTCGCCCCAATCAGGCTAATCATTGAAAACACAAACCAGATCACAAGCGGGATATTGGCAATAGCCGTCAGTTTTTGATGCATCCAATGACCCGTTCCGTGATGGGCAGAACCGAGACCCCGCGCCTTCGCCAGATCGGATTTGATTTGCGTATTATTACTCATTGGCTGCCTCCTGCTCCGCGGTTGGTGCCATGATGTGTGAGGCCGCGTAATACCATGTCCCACCAGTTAAGAGGATCGCCCCTATAACCACAAAAGCGACACCTTCACCGATACTGCGCTCCTTAATCCAGAAACCGACATCCATCATCAAATGGCGAATACCGCTGCACATGTGATAGAAAAGCGCCGCAGACCAGCCGAAGAGAATGAAAATCCCGATCGGGGTTTTGGCGATGTTCATGAAAAAATTAAATTGTTCTTCACCCATCGCAGCAGCGACAAGCCAGGCTGTGACCAGAACTGCACCGAGTGCGAGAACAATTCCACTTGCACGGTGACAGATGGATAAGATCGCCGTGATCGGTAAGCGATAGACCTGCAAATGCGGTGATAAAGGACGTTGATGAATTTTCGTATTTGACGTATCGGACATTGATAGCTCCGTTTTTATTCCCTCGTATTATCGGGTACTCAACTTTAGATTTCAAACAGAAAAAAGGCTTATAGCATTGTATTTAGGGTAAGGAGCTATAAATATGCTGTATTCTGCGCGAGACAAATTTTTGGCAGATAAGCTTAAAAAGCGTGCAGTGACTAGCCAAAGCTAATTGCAAACGCTTTGAAGGCTTAGATG
>JBCCLQ010000208.1:0-2779 GCA_039026795.1 Pseudomonadota bacterium | reverse complement strand
TTTTCAGGAAAACCTATACCATTATCGGATATTGAAATAATGCAGCTTTGATCATTATCCATCTTTGAAAGGAAGATATGGATATGGCCTTTTAGGTTTGTGTCTTGTTCTTTTCGGCTTTCGATAGAATCTATGGCATTCAATGTCAGATTTGTAAGCGCCTGACGCAACTGACGGGCATCACATTCAATATCAGATATATCGTTTTCACTTTCCAATCCTTCATGTGTAAACAAAATATTCGGATGTGCCTGTTGTTGAAGGGTCAGAGTTTCCAAAATATGTTGTTTTACATTCTCATTCTTCATGATTGGTTCGGGCATACGGGCAAAGGATGAAAATTCACTAACCATACGGCCAATGTCATCAACGTGTTTCACGATCGTGTCTGTACATTGTTCAAAAATTTCCGGATCTGTTTGAACTTCTTTTAAATATTTACGCTTTAGGCGTTCTGCCGAAAGCTGAATGGGCGTCAATGGATTTTTAATTTCATGTGCAATCCGTCTTGCAACATCTGCCCATGCAGCTTTTCTTTGAGCGGACTGCAGCTCCGTAATGTCATCAAATGTGATTACAGCGCCCTTATCAACGTCACCAAGGCGTTCAATAGCGATACGAACAAGCAAAATGCGCTTAGCACCACTAGATGTTATGAAGGGTAATTCGTTTTGAACTATCTTGGGCGCTTTTTGATAGGCTTTTGTCAGTAATTCATCAATATCCGGAAGTAGAGCGGATATATCCTGTCCAACAAGCTTATCACTGTCCTGTTCGAACATTTTATGCGCAAAGACGTTGGCAATCCGGATTTTATTCTTTTCGTTCAAGCCAATAATTCCCGATGACACGCCAGCCAAAACCGTTTCGGTAAAACGTCTGCGTTCATCCATCTGACGGTTCGCTTTGACCAATTCATCACGTTGTTCCTGAATTTGTGATGTCATGCGGTTGAAGGACCCCGCTAGAAATTCAAATTCTTCAATTTGATTATTCATCGGAACGCGGGCTGTGAGATCCCCTGCCCTGACTTGGTCGGCAGTATCAATCAAGGTACTAATTGGGTTGATCATTTGACGCGCCAGAACAATACCGAACCAGATTGCGGCTAAAAGTAGCATTAAGGCGACAACCACAAAAATCATAGTCACAGTAATCTGCAGACCTGAGAATTGTCCTTGTAATTCAGAATAGTCTGCCGTGGCTGTCCTTGTGTTTTCTAAATTGGCGAGAACCGCTGGGTCGATAATACGTCCGACAAAAATGAAGGTATCCTGAAAGTTCGCTAGCCTGACAATGGCGCGGACGCGGTCTTCATTTTCGCCTGTCATGATAACAACTTCGCCATTTCTGGCTAAGTCCAATGTACTTTCAGGTAAGTTTGCGATGACGTTATCAAAGGATAGTGCGAAAGTAAAACCAGCAGTTCCTATAACTCTACGGGTTCCGTCAAAAACAACGACTTCAGAAAAATTCCGTAAGAAAGATTGTTTATCCAGAAATTCAATAAAGCCCTGTTGGTTATCAATCAATACTGAGGCGTTCAGCGTAATATCCTGGGCCAACAGCAAGGAGTCACCGCGAATACTCTGCTGACTCTCCTCAAGATAGGCTTCTGCGACAGCCTGAGCATTAAAAACGGCTGTTTGAACGCGATCACTAAACCATGTTTGAACACCAAAATGGAAAAAGAAGGCTGAGAAAACAGCCATTATAATTGCAGGCGTTGCAGTCAAAATACTGAAAATCAAAACGAGACGTACATGCAATCCTGAGCCTGCGATCCCTTGTCTCCTATTGCTCCAAATTCTGACAATTCTGCGGGCAATGAGGCCTACAAGAAGTGCGAGAATGATAAGATTTAAATTGAGTAGCCAGATGACTGTTGTTGGATTATCACCAAATGGTGGCGCAGAATTTAAAGCAGCATAAGTTGCGGCGCAGCTGAGTATAGCGGCCAGAGTTAGTAACAAGGCGATTTTGGTACTAATGCTGCGCTCACCCAGAGTTTTACGCCAGGTGTCGAATTTTCGAAATGGAGCTGATAGCGTTAAATCCATGACAAAACATACCAAAACTTAAGGCTTTAAGCCATTGACGGTGAACATTTTTGAGACTATCCACTTCTCAGACAGATCATGCAAGAAAAATATGACAAAGAAATGAGTGTGCAAAAGGGCTTACCGGTAAAAGTTTTGATCGCTGCAGCTGGCAGTAGCGAACGCTATGGTACTGATATTCCTAAGCAATATCAGAAGATTAACGGAAAAACCGTTTTGCGTCATACGATTGAAAAATTCTTGAAAGTGCCGGATATTGACGACATTCGGGTCATTATCAATCCAAGTGATGCAGATTTGTACCATGACGCGGTTCAGGGGCTCAATTTGCCGCCTTATATAGAAGGCTCAAATTCTAGAAAAAATAGTGTTTACAATGGGTTGAAAAGTTTTTCTGACGTAAAAAACAACTTCAAAATACTGATACATGATGCAGCCAGACCGTTGGTTTCACCAGAGGATATACAAGTCGTAATCGATACTTTGGATCACAATCAAGCCGCGACATTGGGACGAAAAGTGCCTGACACACTACGTAAATCGAATTATGCTGCGCTGGATAGGGATAACACATGGCTCATTCAAACACCTCAGGGCTTTTCTTATCAGGACATTTGGAAAGCGCATGAAACATTTAAAGACAGAGATGATTTCACAGATGATGCTTCTCTCATTGCAGAAATGGGTGGTCAGGTTCATATTCTGCAATCAACATCACC
>JBCCLQ010000207.1:0-2853 GCA_039026795.1 Pseudomonadota bacterium | reverse complement strand
TGCGGGGATTTTTTTTATTTAAAAAAGGCATCTATGACCAAAGACCATAATCTTATCGGCGTATTTTTGGCAGTTCTAGGCTATTTTTGCTACACGGTCGCTGACACGGGCCTAAAGTTCGCCGGGCAGGATATGGAATTCTACCAAATCGCCTTTTTCACCCAAGGCATTGGTATCGCTCTTCTAGTTGCATTTGCTTTGGCCACAAAACGTTCACTGAAAACCTATCATCTGAAATATCAAATCCTGCGCTCAATCGCGTATGCAATATGTTACGGCATTGTGATTGTCGCGTTTCAATACAAATCACTTGCTGAAGTTTACACGCTGTTTTACATCAACCCATTCATGGCTGCGATTTTGTCCTGGATTATCCTGAAAGAACCAATCGGCAAGCATCGTTTGATGGCCGTTATCGTAGGTTTTATCGGCGTTTTGATTATTCTGCGCCCTGGCATGATCGCCTTTGACTGGATCAGTATCTGCACCTTGGTCGCTTCTACCCTGTTCGCATACGGCAATGTCCTGATTAAAAAAATTGGCGATACGGAACCGATCCTGTCTTTTACCTTTTACACAACAGGCGCTATTTTTTTGATGTATGCCATTCCTTTTGCCCTCAATCCCGCTTGGCCAGACTTGGAGCAATTCGGCTTTTTGGCCATATCAGGCGGTTTTGAAACTTTTGCAACCGGCATTCTTGCAATCGCCTATTTAAAAACCCATGCCGTGACGATCAGCAAGCTGATCTACACCTCTCTCATATGGGCATTCCTATGGGGTTGGTTATTCTTTGATGATGTGTTGGTGGATATCTGGACAGGCATTGGTGCTACCTTCATTATCGGTAGCGGCCTCTACATGATCTATCGCGAACAAAAACACATGAAGGAAGAACAGGCTTAAACAGCTCTGATTTTTTGCTTATGTCGTTCCAGAACAGCTATCGCGGATGGTGCGTTTGGCGTTTGACCAAAGGCGCTATACACACGACGGTTCGGAATCCGGTCATCGAAGATATCCTGCTCAACAGCCACGGCGTTCTCGCTAAACCATTTTCTGATATTCGGGGTTTCCGTCACGCATACTTCGGTCTCTAGTGCTTCCGCATCGACATTACACAAATCATCGTAATCAACAGCGCTAACAGCAACACACTGGCTAATATCAACGTCTACTTCATTCTGTACGCGCGTAATGACAAAAGCACTTTGTATCGCGGTTCCCATCCCTTCACTCTCTGCTGCTTCAATCGGATCAGCGGGAATAAATGCATCTGTAATACGCGGCTCTTGCAGAGCCTGCATCGGCATTTGCGATACCTCAAACGCCACCTTCCCCATACTATGCGCAAGGGTCAAAGAGCGAACCTGAAGGTTCAAGTAAGATACAAACGGGTTAAACAGCATTGAAAAGAAACTCCGGAACGGGATAGCTGTAATCAAGAAATAACAACCATAAGAATGCGTGATTCACGTGTTTTGTTCAACAAAAACAACTATAAAACCGCACACGCGTATGCTAGAAATCGCGACTATGATCAAATTACCGAAAGTCATTGGCCACCGCGGCGCAGCCGCCTACGCACCCGAAAACACATTGGAAAGCATCCATACGGCTGCTGATATGGGCGTGGATTGGGTGGAACTCGATCTGAAACTCACGCGCGACAATGTGCCCGTGCTCTTCCATGACGAAACGCTGGAGCGTACAACCAACGGCTCAGGCGCAATGGCGGATACCGATTATGATGACCTCAAACAGCTGGAAGCCGGAAGCTGGTATGGCGACAGCTTCTCGGGCATCAAAATCCCAACACTGGAAGAAGCCGTGGATGTATTACTGGAGCGTAATCTGGGTTTGAATCTCGAAATCAAACCCTGCCCGGGGCGCGAAAAGGAAACAGCTGAAATCGCTCTCGATGCTCTATCCCAAATCTGGGACGATCACGATCGTATCCTGATTTCTTCATTCCAACATGTGTGTTTGGAAGCCGCGCGCGATATGGCCACCGATTGGCCACGTGGCTTGCTTTTGCCTGAAGAATGGCCGGAGAACTGGAAAGACCTTGCCGATTACCTCGACGTCAAAACCATCAACCTGAACAATACGGATCTGGAACGTGAAGAGATTGAAATGGTGATTGATGATCTGGATTTACCCGTACTGGTTTACACCGTGAATGATCCTGATCGCGCCCGCCAGCTTCAGGGCTGGGGCGTGGATGCGGTCTTTACCGATAATCCCGATATCATTTTAGAAAATCTCTTGAGCGTACACTAAAAAAGGCCGCTGATTGCGGCCTTGTCCTTAATTATCACTTTCGCGTTTGGCGTGGCTGTTCCCACTGACCTCTTGTATGCTTGTAGTAATTTTGAATATGGTTATCTGCGGTACTGTACCAAGCATGCTGCCTTGCAGAATAGGCATCGAAAGCATTCCTATGTTTTATTACTGCAGCCATTTTTCTCTCCTCTTTTAATCTACCGCCATTATACAAAAAAAGCGGGTCTTAATGCAAAAACCCGCTCTGGGTTACTTATAACTCTTTGTTTATGCTGGATTTTTACGCCACCAAGGCACATTTCCGCGCCAGCGCATTGGGTCATAAAGTGCTGACATAGCCGCGTTCCAACGCCCCAAAGCCGTAGTGACCTGATTGTAAAGCGCGGCACGGTAGGCAAATGGATCACCAGTACGCTTATTTGCTGCTAATTGCATGTTGTACTCCCTGTTATTGTTTTTATTTGAGTATACAATAAAACAGGGATTTTTCAAGTAAAACTGAAATAGAAAAGCTACATATCAAACTGGCGTTTTTGCTGCATTCCTCTGAAGAACGGGTCATGCTGA
>JBCCLQ010000206.1:0-2929 GCA_039026795.1 Pseudomonadota bacterium | reverse complement strand
CGCGGTTGCTTTTGCGCGTATTCCATCCAGTGACTGGCTGCTCCATCCCTATTCCGGTGGCGCTGCCGGTGCACTCATTCAAAGTAAATTTGCAGATTTATTATCGGAATTCGGCCTACCCTATGCCCACACCAGTATTTCGTTTGTCGCATTCATCTTGTGCCTTCTGATGCTGTCCTTCGCAATGATGATCGGCTTGGATAGCTGGAAGCGTATAGTCATGACGGCAGGATCCATGATCGCAAAAACAGTTCTTTGGATGTTGGATATGTTTATGGGCTTCATCGAATGGGTTCAGCATTACGGAGATGAAAACTATGTATCGGAACGTAAAACCAAACGCGAGCGCAAAGCGCCGACAATTTCAAAGCCTGATACCCCTGCACCCCAAAAAATTGAACCTGTGAGTGAGAACGAATTAGCCGCACCAATTAAGGTTGTCACACCCCAAGCAAGTGAACATCAATCATCGACAGCGGCGCAAACAAAATTCCAGTTGTTTGATGGCGGCGAGTGGGAATTACCGTCAATTGATTTGCTTCAGGAACAAGACGATCAAAGTCAAGATCAGTTGGATGAAAATGCATTGCGCATGAATGCAGAGCTTCTGCAGAATGTCCTGAATGACTTTAATATCAAAGGTGAGATTGTTTCGATTCACCCGGGGCCAGTTGTGACTTTGTATGAACTGGAACCCGCACCGGGCACAAAATCATCGCGCGTAATTGGTTTAGCCGACGATATTGCGCGCTCTATGTCCGCCATATCTGTGCGCGCGGCCGTTGTTCCCGGACGCAATGTGATTGGTATTGAAATTCCGAATAAGAAACGTCAATTCGTTTATTTCCGCGACCTGCTATCAACACGTGAATACGAAAAGACAAAAGCGAATCTACCGCTCATTCTGGGTAAAGACATTGGCGGCAAGGCCATTACAGCAGACTTGTCACGCATGCCACACTTGTTGGTCGCGGGTACAACAGGCTCGGGTAAGTCCGTCGCAGTCAACACAATGATTCTCTCGTTACTGTATCGCCTGCCACCGGAAAAATGTCGTTTCATTATGATTGATCCGAAAATGCTGGAACTATCCGTTTATGACGATATTCCGCATCTTCTTTCGCCTGTTGTGACCGAACCGGGGCGTGCAATTGTTGCCCTGAAATGGGTGGTTGCCGAAATGGAAGAGCGTTATCGTTCCATGTCCAAACTCGGCGTGAGAAATATTGAAGGGTATAATCAACGTTTGGCCGAAGCGCGCAAGAAAAACGAAGTTTTGATGCGCAAAGTACAAACAGGATTCGACCCTGAAACAGGCAAACCGATTTATGAAGAGCAACCGCTGGATCTGACCGAACTTCCTTTCATTGTTGTGATTGTCGATGAGTTTGCAGATTTGATGCTCGTTGCAGGAAAAGAAGTTGAAAACGCTATTCAGCGTCTCGCGCAAATGGCTCGCGCTGCGGGTATTCATCTGATCATGGCAACACAACGTCCGTCTGTTGATGTTATTACTGGTGTGATTAAAGCCAACTTCCCGACCCGTATTTCCTTTGCCGTAACTTCGAAAATCGATTCACGCACCATTCTGGGTGATGGCGGCGCCGAACAATTGCTGGGTATGGGGGATATGCTCTATATGGCTGCTGGTGGTCAAATTAAGCGCGTGCATGGCCCCTTCTCATCAGATGAAGATGTAGAAAATGTTGTGAACTTCCTGAAAAGCCAGGGCGAGCCTGCTTATCTGGAAGATATTACAAACGCAGACAACATTGCTGAAGGCGGTTTGGCAGGGCTCTATGGTGATGGTGAAGAAGGCGGATCAAATGTCGACGAGCTTTACGATCAGGCCGTCGCCATTGTGGCGCGTGAACGCAAAGCCTCCACCAGCTTCATCCAGCGTCACTTACAAATCGGCTATAACCGTGCGGCACGCATTGTCGAAGAAATGGAAAAACAAGGTGTTGTCGGGCCGGCCAATCATGTCGGTAAACGTGAAATCCTCGTCGGAGATCATTCTGAATAAAAAACAAATCTAAACGACCAGACCATCACTCTTTGCTTTAGGAGCTCTTTCCTGAGTACCTGTATTCATAATTTGATCAAATCGCTCATCGCCAATAACCTGCCTATGCCAGTATTCACTTCTTACCCTTTGCGCCGGCGTCATTTGCGCAAATAACCATTCACCATGTTTTTCTAATCGTAGTGCATGGGAGTCTGCTATACCTTTATATCGTTGTTCGCCAATATCCGACTGGTGTGGCCAATGATACGTTGTTAGTGGTTGATCTACATTTACAATGTCATACCCCTTTTTACGAATTAAAAAATGTAGATCGGAATCTTCCCCGGCAGACATACGTTCATCAAAGCCCCCAAGACGATCATACATGCTCCGCGACATCATCCAGCTGGACGGATTGGGAAACCAAGCTCTTTCTAGTTGTTGCTGAAAGTTCAAAGACGGTCCGGTTTCTTTCAGTTCGGATGATCCATCTGATCGAACAATTTTCGTATCAGTTACGCATAGGGTGTTGTTCGGATTTTCAGAGCGTAATATTTTTTCAACCTGCTCGGCAATTTTATCTGGATGCCAGCTATCATCGTCGTCTAACAATGCTATAAATTCACCTGAACTAGAAACCACACCATTGTTACGCGCCGCGCTAACACCTTGATTATCTTGTTCGATATATATAATTCTAGCGCGGTTCCCTTCAGACAATCCTGCAATATGATCGTCTACCACTTCAGATGTATTATCCGGAGAGCCATCATTAACAATAACTATTTCTAAATTCGGATATGTTTGTCCAAGAGCAGTATCAATAGCGTGAGTGATGTCATCCTCACCTTTATAGGTCGGGATAATAATTGAGACCTTTGGCGTATTGCCATGAAACCCGTTTTGTAGCTCCATGGCTTT
>JBCCLQ010000205.1:0-2937 GCA_039026795.1 Pseudomonadota bacterium | reverse complement strand
TCAAAAAAGTCTGGTTCTAAGTACAAACTCACCAAAACGCTTGTGCCCGAACCTCCTTGGACATGTCCAGGATTGTAAAGCGTTGTGGCGCCCTCGCGGGCAGTCATCGCCTGTCCGTCAAGAATCAGTCTTTCGTTGCCAATTACATTGGTACTTATGACATATTCATCATGGCAATGTGGCTCGAAGTTTAATTCGTCCCCCCACAGAACGGATGCCTCGATCCCCTGCATTACGCATCTTTTTTGTTTCATTACAAAATCTCATTGAGAATATGTATATCCTAATTTTCTAGACTAGTTTTAATTTTTGTTCAAGAAAAGGCTTCGAGTGACATGTATCGGTAATTGTAAATGAAAGTAATGAAAATTCAGGATTTAATTTCGTGGAAAAAAAAGAGGTGCAAGGTCTGCTTCTACAAATAAACGAGATTCAAACCCGCTTTTCTACAACCAACTACAACTTTATTGAACATCTTTTAGGGATGGCGGTTGCAGAAATATCAAAAGAGTTTAACCTGAAGGATAATAAACCGAGAAAATAACGAGTATTAACTGGTTTTTTTGTTCGTGATGTCGTTAACTAAGGGGATCTGGTTTAACGGGTCCCTTAACATGTCTGTAATAAATAAACTGATTGAGTTTCGGATTCTTATTTCTGAAGTGCATTTGAATGACTGCGCAAAGGGTAGAGATCTGCACAGGATTTTACACAATCTGAGTTTGGAACAAATGTTTGAAGCTAAGGCTCTTAGACTTCAACAGGTGTTGCTTGAAGTGCAAAAAGCCACGCTCCAAAACCAAGACATGTCCGATAAGAAACAAAAACTCATTGATATTCTTGATGAATTTATTGCCGATGAAGCTGAAGGTGGAATTCAGAAAACTAACCTGCAAAGCGCCGATCAATAAACAAAGATCATGTTGCGCTTTATATTTTTAACATTCATTCCGATAAATTGAATCAGCTAATGGTGCTTGATAGAAATCAAGGCAACCGAGTAAGCCCTCACCCCAAAAGCACAGCCTGTATGGTTTCATTACTTCGGCCCAAAAAAGCGATTCAAAGTTGAAAATTGGGTTTAAACTCTGCCGGTAGTGACAGGTAACAACGAAATATCCACAAATATAGCATGACACTTCAAGCTTTCATGCTTAGTCACGTTTGATGCAATTTATGAAACTCGCCACTATGGTCTGGAGTTTTCGTTAAAGCTCGTGTAATGCAACGTATCGTGAAGGGGTATAGCTCAGTTGGTAGAGCGACGGTCTCCAAAACCGTAGGTCGCGGGTTCAAATCCTGCTGCCCCTGCCAAGACGATTAATGTATCTCATTCTGCTTAGATTTAGCCAAATAACTGATTCATTGAGCCGCATTTGAACATATGCGGTGAATTGAGATAAAATAAGCGCGCACTCCCGTTGTTCCCCGAGGCCTGCCCGTTGACACATTGGAAGGCCAACTTAGCCAAGATGAGATGGCTGGACTTCTACGGGTGCGCTGCATCATTTGAGTGGTTGTTTGAGTGTCTGATCCCTAACCAGCTTGTTTGACAGGACGGGGATGACCGGCAAGATCAAGCGCAACAAAAGTAAACTCTGCATCCGTTACCTTCTTGCTCTCGTTGCCATCCCTGCTGCGTCGCCAGGCCTCGACGTGAATGCGCATTGATGTTCGACCAATCGTGACAAGATCTGCAAAACGCGAAACTTCGTCTCCGACATGCACCGGACTTAAGAACTTCATTCCTTCCACCGCAACTGTGGCGCTGCGCCCTCTCGCAAGACGTGCCGCAAAGTTACCAGCTGCCATATCCATCTGAGCCATCAGCCAGCCACCAAATATATCACCAGCTGGATTTGTGTCGGCTGGCATTGCGACTGTTCGGATGACAGGGCTACTGTCTGGAGGATTAGTTTTATCAGCCATCGGCCTTAAGCGTCCTTTTAATTATATTTCTCATCATGTGGGTCTCTTTGTGATTCGTACCTTCATTAAAGGCGAAAGTCTTGTTTGCTTTCATAAAACCAACAAGCAGATCGGATGAACCTTTTCTGATGCTATGAATGCTTACCCTTGCTATTCAGACTCAATTCGGTCATGCCAAAGCTTATTAGATTGTCTGGTATGGGTGCATGTTGCAAACGGTTTTCGTTTCTGGTTCTGCCGGTTTTATAGGTTTTCATATTGCCCAATCGCTGTTATCCGACGGATATCATGTGGTGGGATACGATGCCTTTAGCGACTACTATGATGTCTCCCTGAAACGCGCGCGCCATCAACTCTTGCAAAAGCACGAGAAATTTTATGGGTATGAAGCGCGCTTGGAAGATGACGATACGCTGGCTGCGGCGTTTGAGAAACATAAGCCCAACGACGTTATTCACTTGGCAGCACAAGCGGGTGTAAGGCACAGCCTGGAGAACCCGCACGCTTACATTCAATCAAATGTGGTTGGAACCTTCAACATCCTAGAATGCGCTCGAAGTCATAGCGTCAAGCATTTCATGATGGCATCCACCAGTTCCATCTATGGGGATTGTGGCACCCATGCTTTTAAGGAAAGCGAGAAGTCTGACTATCCCCTAACAATGTATGCAGCCACAAAAAAAGCAGACGAGGCGATCGTTCATTCTTACTCCCATCTGCACGACATTCCCTCAACAATACTTCGTTTCTTTACGGTATATGGTCCTTGGGGACGGCCTGATATGGCTCTCTTTAAATTTGTAGAAAATATCACAAAGGACAGACCGATTGACGTTTACAATGGGGGAGATTTGAAACGTGACTTTACCTATATTGATGACGTTACACGGGCAGTTCGCCTTTTAATGGATTGTGTTCCAGAAATTGCAGACAAAAACAAATTTTCAGACACTTCCTTATCGCCGGTTGCCCCGTTCAGGACAATTAATATCGGCAACGGTACGCCGG
>JBCCLQ010000204.1:0-2982 GCA_039026795.1 Pseudomonadota bacterium | reverse complement strand
AAGAGGGGCTTCTCAACCTCATCTCTAAAGAAGAGCTTAAGGGCAAAACTTTTCTCGATATCGGTTCCGGTTCTGGCTTGCATTCATTGGCCGCTTTACGAAACGGTATTGCTGAAGCGGTCTGTGTCGACTTTGACCCAAATTCCGTGTCTACAACACAAAGCGTTCTGGATGCGCATTCACCGCAAAAGAATTATACGGTCTTTCGCCAGAATATTTTGGAAGCACCGGACAATCCGAAACTCAAAGATCAAACTTTTGATATTGTCTATAGTTGGGGTGTTCTACATCACACGGGTGCGATGTGGGACGCCATTGATAATGCTTCCAAATTTGCAAAACCCGGCGGTATATTTGCCATTGCGCTTTACAAGAAAACACCGATGTGCGGATTTTGGAAGGCGGAGAAGAGGCTTTACTCATCTTTACCGAAATGGGCACGTTTCCCGTTTGATTATGCTTATGCGGCGGCTTTTTGCTTGGCAAAACTTGTGTTGCGCCAAAACCCGATCAAATATATACGCGACTACCATGAACAACGCGGCATGCGCTTTATGACCGATGTGCGCGATTGGCTGGGTGGTTATCCTTACGAGTCCGCAACGCCGGAAGAAACCAAAGATTTTATGAAAGCACGTGGTTTTGAATTTATCAGCGGTATCAATACCGATCCGCAAAAAGGTGCGGGGCTCTTCGGCTCCGGCTGCGCTGAATATGTGTTTCAGAAAAACTAACTACTGAATCGTAACATCATAGTCATAGAATTGTGTATCGCCGGGGGTAATGATCTCCTTCTTGGCGACATACACGGAATGAATTTTTCCATCCAGCTCTCGCGTCCAGAATTGCAAAAAATTTGTCAGCTCCGGGAATGCAGGCGCGATATCATATTCCTGCCAGACATACTCCTGTAGGAACTTCGGATAATCCGGCATGTGGTAAATGATCTGCGCCGTGGTTAAACGGTAATCTTTTATCTGTTTTTCCAAATCCGCCATAAAACCTCCTGTCTCATAAGGGTTTTTTCAAAAACTACTCCGCCATTTTCTATTATAGCAAATAATGCCTTGAAAATCCCTTAATGACCGCGGCTTTCCAGAGGTTCGAAAGGTCTTGAAATATTTTCAGGCTCATATTATATGTATGGCACTCTCCAAAGGGGAGTGCTAACACGCTCATGGTGAGGTGTAGCTAACATATTGATATATAGGAGTTATCATATGAAATTTCGTCCTTTGCATGACAGAGTTTTACTGCGTCGTGTTGAATTAGATGAGAAAACCGCTGGTGGAATCATCATTCCGGATACTGCTCAGGAAAAACCAATGGAAGGTGAAATTGTCGCTGTTGGTTCAGGACATATCAACGATAACGGTGATGTGCGTCCGTTGGACGTGAAAGCCGGCGATCGTGTCATTTTCTCAAAATGGGCAGGAACAGAGGTCACGGTAGAAGGCGAAGAGCTGATGGTGATGAAAGAGTCCGACATTATCGGCGTTATTGCCGCTTAAAACCCAAAATTGAATAGCTAATCGAAAAGGAGAAAAACCGATGGCTGCAAAACAAGTAACATTTGAAGGTGATGCCAGAGAAAAAATTCTCGAAGGCGTGAACACAATTGCCAATGCTGTAAAAGTGACATTGGGACCAAAGGGCCGCAACGTTCTGATTGAAAAATCATTCGGTGCACCCCGTTCCACAAAAGACGGTGTGACAGTGGCAAAAGAAATCGAACTAGAAGATAAGCAACAGAATGTCGGCGCACAGCTGATCCGTGAAGTGGCATCGAAACAAAACGATCACTCCGGTGATGGTACAACGACTGCAACTGTTCTTGCTCAAGCGATTGTTAATCAGGGCAACAAAATCATTGCTGCCGGCGCGAACCCAATGGGTGTGAAGCGCGGTATCGATAAAGCCGTTACTGCTGTTGTCGAAGATATCGCAAAGCGTGCGAAACCTGTGAAGGGTAACGAAGAGATCAAACAAATCGGTACGATCTCTGCGAACGGTGATGCTGAAATTGGTGACTTCATTGCGGAAGCAATGGACAAAGTCGGCAATGAAGGCGTGATCACAGTGGAAGAAGCAAAATCTTTGGCGACTGAGCTTGAAGTTGTTGAAGGTATGCAATTCGACCGCGGTTACTTATCACCTTACTTCATCACAGATGCAGACAAAATGCAGGTAAATTTGGAAAATCCATACATCCTGTTCCACGAAAGCAAACTGTCCAACCTGCAAGCCATGCTGCCAATTCTGGAAGCTGTTGTGCAATCAGGTCGTCCATTGCTGATCGTGGCTGAAGATGTTGAAGGCGAAGCGCTTGCAACTCTGGTTGTGAACAAACTACGCGGTGGTTTGAAAGTCGCTGCTGTGAAAGCCCCTGGTTTCGGTGATCGTCGTAAGGCGATGATGGAAGACATGGCGATCCTTTGTGGTGGTCAGGTTGTATCCGAAGATCTGGGTATCAAACTTGAAAATGTCACAGTCGACATGCTGGGTACGGCTAAGAAAGTTCAAATCACAAAAGACGAATCCACAATCGTGGACGGCGCTGGTGATAAGAAAGACATCGAAGCTCGCGTTGCAACGATCCGCGCTCAAATCGAAGAAACATCTTCTGATTACGACCGTGAGAAATTGCAAGAGCGTCTGGCCAAACTGGCTGGCGGTGTTGCTGTGATCCGCGTTGGTGGTGCGACTGAAGTCGAAGTGAAAGAGCGTAAGGACCGTGTTGACGATGCGATGCACGCCACACGCGCTGCTGTTGAAGAAGGTGTTGTCGCCGGTGGTGGTACAGCGCTTCTCTATGCAACAAATGCTCTGGCTGGCATGAAAGGTGACAATGATGATGAACAAGCCGGTATCGACCTTGTAATGAAGGCGATCCAGGCTCCTGTCCGTCAAATCTCCGAAAATGCTGGTGCCGAGGGTTCTGTCATTGTTGGCAAGCTTTTGGAAAGCAAAGACACAAACGTT
>JBCCLQ010000203.1:0-2990 GCA_039026795.1 Pseudomonadota bacterium | reverse complement strand
GTGATGTGTTCTTAAATAACAAGGATGCGGTTCTGGATGTGTTACAGCGCTTTACAGAGGACTTAACGGGACTTCAAAAGGCAATCCGAAAGGGTGACGGAGACTATCTTTATCGCACATTCACGGACACCCGCGATATCCGCCGCTCTATCGTTGACGCTGGGCAGGCGAATTACGTGTATCCCAACGAAGAACAGGAAGGCGTCCCACCTGTAGCGGCCCCAAAAACAGCTTCCGGCTCTCAAGGGTAACGGGCATCTCGAGGACCTTATCTCTACTGATAGGGTCTTCTTTTGCCAATCCGTTCAGGCTCAGGCTAGCTAATGCTGCTTCTTGCTGATTAATCAGACGATATCGTTGAAGCAGGGCGATAAAATCTTCATATCCGCGCGTTTTTGTTTCCAGCTTCATTGTTGGCTGTAGATTTGTATCCAACCCAATGTGTCCATCTGCATTCACACGCAACGTACCCTTGTCTATGCGCATGGAATTGATATTGATGATACCGACCTTTCGGCGCCATTCACTCAAATCTTTTGCCATCATTTTGTTTGGGAAGGATGATGGTGTTTCGATTGATATATTAAGACGGTCAACGGAGAAAAGCGCTGGATCAAAAGGTTCCGCAATCGCAAAGCCGTATGGAAATGAAATCTTTGTTGTTGTGCCGCCCAGAAAATACCCTGACATTTTGAATTCAGGAACAATGATCGTTATACCATTGTAAATGATATCTCCGCTAAAAATGACTTTGGGTGGTCCAGGAAATCCTCTAACAACAGGAACGCTTCTATCGAACACCAAACCGTTTCGCTCTCCGTTGATAATAAAGGCCTCAACGCGCTTATCGGCCCCTCTAAATATAAACGTCCAGACAATGACGTAGAAAAAGACGCAGAACGCTGCAACGGCAATGTAGTGTTTCAGTTTTCTATCGTATTCAAATCCCATCTCTATGCCCTTTGCGGAATTTCGATGTGGCCAACGGCTGGATACTCTTTTTGCGCTTCAATCATCAGGGCAATGGATTTATCTTCCAATACATTTTCAAGCTCACTCATGAAGGTGGATCGTTCTTTACCGGACGGAATAGGGGGCAAAAATTCAAAAATCACCTTACCCGGTGTTTTGATAAAGGCATTACGTCGCCAAAACAGACCGGTGTTTAACGCCATAGGGATAACCGGTAAATCTGTATTCTCGTACATTTTAGCAATTCCGCCCTTATATGGTTTTTGCTGTGTGGTTGCTTCTGGCAATACGCGTGTTCCTTGCGGGAAAATCACAATCGGACGCCCTTGCTCTTTCATACGCTTTGCTCCGTCAACGATAGACGCCATGGCTTCTTCTCGGTTCTGTCGGTTGATCGCAATCATATCGATTTTTTTCAGGAACTGTCCCCACAGCGGAATACTGTATAACTCCTTTTTCAATACAATCGACGGGTCTTCAAATAAGTGATGGAGTTTCAAGGTTTCATAAGCAGATTGATGCTTCACGGCGACTATATACGCGCCTTCTTTTGGTAAATGCTCTAATCCCCGAATTTCCAAATCTAGCCCCAAAACATATTTCTCAAGCTGATGTGTCACAAACGTCCAGAACCGCGCTACATTCAAACCTGCTTCACGTGGTAAGAGCAGGCAGGGTAACAAAGCAATGCATAGCAATGCTGTGATGCTGTAAAACAGAATGTCGAAGATTATCGAACGTAGAAGACTCATATGATTTACACTCTCCCATCCATGGATAACCGCACCCATGTTGCAATCGTCTTGTTATATTCCCCGAATGTTGTAGTCCAGAATTTCTGACCCCAAGGCTGAAAATTATCAGGTTCTACAGGATGTCTAATGATCTCTGTTTGCGGTGAATGATGATGAAATATAATGCCTGCACGCGCCATGTGATAATTGGATGTCACCAGCCTGATGCTTTCCACATCATTGTCTTTGATCCAGCGTGCGCTTTCATATCCGTTTTCAACTGTATCTGTGGCTTCATACCCCAATGTAATACAACACGGTACAGGCTGCTTGCTCACAAGATCGTTTATGGTTACATCCGCATTAACACCGGAAATGAACAGTTCTTTCGCGGATTTTTCGCGCAATAAGTTAATACCAGTTTCAACGCGGTGCTTACCGCCTGTTAAAACAATAATCGCATCAGTTTTTTGAGAGATATTTTGCGGCTCAATTGTCGCAACATGCGTTGCAAACCAGCCCCAACCGATCAGCCATATCAGGAACAAAGTGCCAAAAGCTGCGACAAGGGCTGTTACGAATTTGCGGATCATAGGCGATAATTTACGGCATTTGCCGCAAGGCATGCAAGACCGTGATGCGGGCTGTTAACATTGCCAATCCGGCAATCAAAACGGGCAGGGTTAGAAAACTGATTTGATGGAGCGCGGATAATGTAAAATCGGGTAAAAGCGCAAAATCCATACGACCTGCAATCTGTCCAACAATAAACAACGCGATAAGGCCAATGACCGTCCCTATGGCCGCACTTTGCAATGTCATCCACGCCGTATGTTTTTGAAACTGACTTGTAATATATTGATCCGTTGCACCGATCAGGTGAAGCAACTCCACTTCGTCTTTATGTACAGCAATGCGGGATTTTATTGCACCGGCGACAGCGCTGAATGTAATAACCCCGATAATACTAAGCAGTAGGATAGAGCCAAACTGTAAGGCACCTGCAAAGCGTAAGACATCGCTCAGCCAGCTTTGATGCGTATCGATACGGATGAACGGGCTTACGGCTTGAAGCTCTTTTTCAAGAACTGTTATATCTATCTCCATGCCGGGTTGAAACGATACGGCAATCAAGCCGGGCAGGGGAATATCGCTCAGATTTGTATCTTCACCCAGCCAAGGTGCGACCAGCTTTTGAATATCGGCCTCATCCATAATCTGGGCTTCCGCGACATATTGCTTTTGCTTCAGGATTTGGGAGGATTGTTTTAAGTAAGCCTCAAT
>JBCCLQ010000202.1:0-3034 GCA_039026795.1 Pseudomonadota bacterium | reverse complement strand
TTAAAAAATATGATAAAATAATAATTGAATGAAAATATCATAATTTTCAACTACTTAGTCTAAATATATTTTTGGGGTGATTAAAATATAATGTTAAGAGCAAATTCAACTTCCTTTTTAAAGCTTGCTTTTTTTGGGGCTTTTATTTTTGTAGTCATAGGCTTTTCGAACTTGGTATTTATCAATAAATCTCAAGCATCTATGACCTGTTCTGATTGCAGGTACGGACATAGAATTTTACATCAAGACACACGTGATCATTTCTGGAATCCGGACACACCGCGTAATTCAGCCCTGGAAGATCATCAGTTTTGGATGGTTGAAACCTGGTTTATAGATAACTGGCTTCCGATGATGATGATGATGGCCGAGTATTTTCAGGCTGTTATGGTTTGGGAAACAGGAGAATATAAGAAGATTTTTGATGCAGAAAATCAGCTTGATGCACAACGTGCCTTCCAGATGGGACAGGCACGCGCCCACAAAAATTATCATCCAAGTGAGCAAATGTGCTCGATCGGAACAGCACAACGCTCTCTTGCTTCATCACAGCGTTATGCTGAATTAAGCGCTTCGGCTATTTTAAAGAGAATCACGGATCGACAGCTTATGTCAGGACAAACGATTACTGCTGAAGGATCAAGTTCCGATGCAGCAAGCCGGATCGACCAGCGTATTCGTTTAAACTGTAACCCTGCTGATAATAGCGGGGATTATGGAGTTATATGCCCCACACCTGCTGATCCTGGACGCATGAACAGACATCTGGATATGAACCTTTTAAGAAGTGCTTCCCTGACACAAGATATGGACATTACGCAAGGCCCAGGAGGACTGCAAGAAGACGGAACAGACATCACGGCATTTGCTATAAATTTTACCGGAGAGCCTATGCCACGCATTGATAACAGTTTGCTGTCTAATGAAACTACGAACAGACCCGAAGGGGACGCTCTTTTGTTGGACACCAGGTCAATTGCTTTACATCAATCGGTATTAATGTGGCCGTACGCAAATATCATGTCAAGACAAGTATCTGGAGGACGCGAAGCACAGCCTTGGATATACGCATCCATGCAAAACCTTGGCTATGGGGATGATGAAATATATGAACGCTTAGGCGAAAGACCGAGCCTTAACGCTACAGAAGACGTTTTTGTAAAAAGCCTTCAAACGCCTGAAACAATTAATGCACTTGCAGGTGAAACACCGGCCAACGTTGCACGAATAGAAGCACAAGTTCTGGCATTTAATGTGCGTCAAAATGAAAGAATGCTTGAACTACTGAAAATGGATGAAATTGTGACCGCTGTCATAGCTGAAAACCTACTTATCGAAGAACAGGAAAGAATAGATAGTGCAATTGCAACAGCGATACGGACAACAGCACAACCGATACCATAAATTGGACCCAAAAGATGGAGTATTGCAAATTGAATATTAAATCTTCTTTTTCACTCTTTGCTTTGCTAACAGCATTGTTTATAACAGTGATCCCGAATCAAAAAGCTTTTGCACAAGTATGTTTGTGTCCATGTGAAATACCTCTGGACTATGCCGCAACTGTTTTACATCCAGCAACGAACGACCATATCACCGAAGGGTTTTTGTACCTTCAGGATTGGATGACGAATGATTTCTTTGAAAGATATATTTTACCGTCTTACATGATGTGGGCTGAGCACTTTGGCGTTACAACGGCTTGGCAGGTTGCAGAATTTGCAAAAATGGTCGATGCCCGACAACAAGCTGAAACTCAGCGCGTATTCCAAGAACTACAAGCCGAAGCGCACAGCGATTATCACCCTAGTGAGTCTTTGTGCAGAGTAGGAACAAATATGCGTTCTGCTGCATCATCACAAAGATTAGCAGACTTGAATGCCCACGTTATTGCAACAAGACAAATGCACCGCCTGAATCAGACAGGTGACACCATAGCACTTGATGGCAGAAACTCAGATGTATTAAGTCGCTTAGAACAATGGAGAACAGATTACGCAAGCCCTAACGACAATACACCGGACGGCTTCAGGCCACTTGTTGGTGCTGGCGGGCCAGTAGACAGACACAATATGGACGTAACCATGCCTCTTCTTGATGATGCTGCACTAACACGAGAATATAATTTTACCAATGCAAGCGCAGGACTTACTCAAGATGAAGAAGATGTTTTTGCTTTAGGAGTAAATTTTATAGGGCACAGGGCACCGTCACAAGTTCCCTCAGCTTTTTTAGCAGGTGCAAGCGGAGAACAACTGGAGCTCGCTCAAAACTTAGTTGTAAGACGTGATACGTTAACAGCCAGACGTAGTGTATTGGTTTACTCTGCTTCAGCCACATGGGGTTCACTTGGTGAAGGCGCACCTGAATCGCAACCATATCATTACGCCGCTTACCAAGATTCAACTGGACTGGATAATGCTGAAATAGAACAGCGCATCGGAACAAGCCCCAGTGGTCGTGCGCAAGCCGACTACAGAACGAACACTATGTTACAAGATCCAAATTACACAGCTAGTCTTCAAGGCGAAACCCCTGCGAATATATCACGTATGAATGCCAGTCTTCTAATCGACCAGGCAGGTCAAAAGCAGCAAATAATTAAAATTTTAGAGAGAATTGCTATGAATCGCGCCGTCGCAGCGGCATATCATTTGGATAAAAGAAAAGACAGAGTTCGGAACGAAATTAACGCACTCACACAGCGTGGAGATTCTCGATGATTGGTAAAAAAGTCATTGTAGTGACTTTTTTGACACTTGCCCTAGTATTCAGCGGCAGCGCTCTACTGTTAAAAAGTGAAAAGATTCAAGCAGACTCATATTTCTCAAAAATAAGCGGACTCCAAGAGGGCGATTTTTTAAGAATTGAAACTTTTTCGGGTGGTGAATACAAAACACTTCACGAAGAAAAAATTTTAGATAGGAAAAGCCTCACTTTAAAAGATATAGAGAACCTCAACCTGGATGATAAATATCTGGTTCTCATTAACGTCATATCTGAAGACGGAAGGCAAGCGACTGATATTACGTTT
>JBCCLQ010000201.1:0-3043 GCA_039026795.1 Pseudomonadota bacterium | reverse complement strand
TTACATTCGATAAAACCGTTCAGGGCGGACATATCGCGTTTCAACTGAATTCCGAGGATGATTACCGCACAGTGTGTAATTTGAGCCTCGATATCGGAACGCGTGCATTGAGCATTGAAGCACAGCACATGACCGATCATTCTTACAATCTTGATACCCTAAAAGTCGCAGGTAACGCCTAAAAAAACTGTGACAATTTTTACTTCGTCATTGCGAGCGATCATCGAGAGCGAAGCAATCCATTCAATGCTTGTGTAAATGGATTGCCGCGTCGCTAACGCTCCTCGCAATGACAGCAGTGGATTAAGCGGCGGATTTTTTTGTAGGCTTCGGTGCTTCGTGGAGGAAGACTTCGCGATGCGGGTAAGGGATTAGAATTCCGTTTTCTTTGAACTTCTCCCACAATGCCATCATCACCATGCCTTTGGTATTGGTGACTCCTTTTTCGGCATCCTTAATCCAATAGCGCAAAGTGAAGTTGAGTGAGCTATCACCAAATTCAATCAGCCAACAGACAGGGGCAGGATTTTCAACAACACGCTCCTGAACTGTCAATACGGCTTCTTCGGCCAGGCGTTTGACTTCGCGTGGGTCACTATCATAATGCACGCCAAAAGTTGTTTGCACACGCACCAATGTATTGCCGTGTGACCAGTTGACGACTTGTTGTGTAATGAAATCTTCGTTGGGAACAAGGAAGGATTTGTTATCACGTGTGACAATTTCGGTGTAGCGCGCACCCATATGGTTCACCCAGCCGAAGGTCGCACCGCCATCCGCGCCGGGCAGTTCGATAATATCACCCGGTTTGATGGATTCATCGAGCAACAGCAACATGCCGGAGAACAGGTTCGAGATCACCTTTTGCAAACCAAAACCGATACCCAAACCAACCGCACCGGAGAAGACAGCGAGCAGTGATAAATCAATTCCTGCTGTCGTCACACCAATCAACACGGCTGAAACAATCAGAAATACGCGTGAAATTTTTGTAATCAACACACGTGATGATGGTTTGAGTGACGAAATTTTATTGATTTGCCTATCTGCCAGATTGGCAAGAAGCGTAGCGATATAAATCAGCGCAAAGAGTGCGAGCACACCTTTGGTAATTGAAAGAGCCGAGATCCTGAAATCACCGATTGTAACGCCCAGTGAATCCAGAGCCGCCGATGTTTCATCCAGCACGCCAAAAATACTTAACGCCGCGATACCCCAGATGATCAAAGATGCGCTTTGGCGCATAAACGTATTTTGAATGAACTGGACAATAATTTTAATTCCGATCCACGCCATCAGTAATTTTGAGACAGCATCGGAAAACCCATTGTCCATTTCCATTCCACCAAAAATGGCGGTGCCCATCAGCATGATTAATAAAGCTATAAACGGGAGTATAAGCTTGCTGATATTTCTTAAGACTTCTGCTGCTTTGAAAGGAATTTTTAAGCTATTGATCTTATCTTGTATCCAGGGTCGAGCCATTTTATGACCGATAAGCCCGGCTCCGAAGGCCACGAGGATAACGGCTATCTGCAGCGCGAAGTCAACGCCCAGAATATTTGTATTGAGCCATTCAATGGATTGTTCTTGAATTTTTTGGATGTCTTCAGCACTCAACATAAAGAAAGACTAACGATTTTTATGCATTACGCAAGGTTGCTCTTTTTATGATATTTCAGATCCTGACTTTCGTCAGGATGCAGTTTATTATAAGTTGTTTTTCAAAGAGGCAGGAGGCAGAAAACCATGGAATATTTACACACAATGGTTCGTATCAAAGATATTGATGAATCGCTCGATTTTTTCGTCGGTAAAATGGGTATGGTTGAAACAAACCGTATGGAGAATCAGGGTGGGCGCTTTACGCTGATTTTCTTAGCGGCCAATGATGATGAAGCCAAAGCCAAAGAAACCAAGGCGCCTTTATTAGAGCTGACGTATAACTGGCCGGATGAAGACGGCAAGGGCGAAGATTATACAGGTGGGAGTAATTTCGGGCATTTGGCCTATCGTGTCGATAATATTTACGACATGTGCCAGAAACTGATGGATAATGGAGTGACAATCAACCGCCCACCGCGTGACGGTCATATGGCTTTTATCAAAACACCCGATGGTATTTCGATTGAGTTGCTGCAAAAGGGCGAGCATCTGGAGCCGCAAGAGCCTTGGGCCTCCATGGAAAACACTGGTAGCTGGTAATACGCCTTCTGCCTTTATCCCCTGACATCGTTACTGCGCTCCTAAAGTAGCAACACGTACTCGTCGTCGCTTGTTCCTTGTCAGGGAATAAATTCAAAAGGCTTCAAAAGGTGAGTGGTTAAAGTTGAGAGAAATATCTTGAAATATGGTGAATATAGACAAACCAGAAGAACTCAAGTGCAGTTTTGATCAACGAAGGCCTCAAGGTGGGATTGTTGGAACAGATATGACACCCCAAGAGGTTGAAAGGTATAAGTTAGAGAACGTTTCACGATCCATGTCACCCAAACCATAAAAAAGCCGCTGAAATTTAGCGGCTTTATTTTCTTTAGGCTTTGATGCCCGGTAGGACGGCAGTCATGACCTTTTCGGCATAGTCCTCAGTCATCACCAGACCGCTCATCAAGCGGAAGATAATAGGGCCCATCAGAGTGTCTACGGTTGTTTCAATGTCGATATCATCACGGAATTCACCGCTTTTCATGCCCTTGTCGACAAGCTTGGCGAGTTCAAAACAGCGTTCCTGCATAAAACTTTTGTGGAAGTTTTCGACGGCTTCGTAATCATCCTGAATTTCGCTGATGATTTGCGCAACAATGCGTCCGTTTTTGCCGTTCAGTTGTGTGACAACTTTATCGAGTTGGTTGTAAATGCCTTCAGCTGCTGTTGGTGCGCTGGGTAAAACATTTTGAAATCCGGGTTGCGTGAAAATAGCATCCATTGCGACTGACGCCTTGGATGGCCACCAGCGATATATAGTGGTTTTACCAACGCCTGCCTTTTTGGCGATGGCTTCGATAGACAGCTTTTGCACAGTCGTATGGCTCAGCAATCTGCG
>JBCCLQ010000200.1:0-3072 GCA_039026795.1 Pseudomonadota bacterium | reverse complement strand
CTTCAGGCTTACATGCTTGCGGATCATGTTTTTCATCCGTTGCTGCATAGATATTCGTCAGCTCTTCGTAATACGCGTTCAATCCCGCGCGGTCAGAATATTGAACCCCCTTACCAGTGATATCTTTTTCCATCCAGTCTTTATGGGCGAACACCTCGCTTTCACCGGTATCGGCCAGAATGATAAATTCATGGCTTAAATCTCCGCCAATCGGACCGGTATCAGCAGCCATTGGAATGGCTTTCAAACCCATACGCTCATAGGTACGGAGGTAAGATAAAAACATCTTCTGATACGCGTATTTCGCATCTTCCTGGCTCAGATCAAATGAATACGCATCTTTCATCAGGAATTCACGGCCACGCATGACACCAAAACGGGGGCGAATTTCATCACGGAACTTCCATTGAATGTGATACAGGTTCTTTGGTAAATCACGGTAGGACTTCACATGTGTTGCAAAAATCTCCGTGATCATCTCTTCATTGGTCGGGCCAAACAACATATCGCGCTCATGGCGATCCTGAATCCGTAACATCTCCTGTCCGTAATCATCATAACGACCTGATTTACGCCATAGATCGGCAGGCTGAATTGTCGGCATCAAAACTTCCTGTGCACCGGACTTATCCTGCTCTTCGCGCACAATCTGTTCGATCTTACGCAAAACCTTGTACCCCATAGGCAACCAAGCATAAATCCCGGCACTGGTTTGCTGGATCATTCCCGCCCGTAACATATAACGGTGGGATACGATTTCCGCTTCCTTCGGGTTATCCCGTAAAGTGGGAAGAAAATACTCTGACATACGCATGGGATGTGATCCTTAATCTCTGTACTCTAATCTCTATATTCGCCACCAAATATAACCCGTTCTTCGTCTTTGGATTGCGTTATAGGTTTCGGAGGTTCCGGTTTTCTTTTCGGTAAAACTAGATGATCGGGCAACTCTTGTCCACATATCGCATAAAAGCTTTCTGACCAGGCCTGACCGTTATAAGTCACCAGCCCATCAGAATGAATTTCCAACACGCCCAAATCTCCGTGAGCTTCCAGCCCCTCATATTGATCCGGTAGGTCACGGGCACGTTCAATCAAATCGACGGTTAAAGGCACTTTTATGACATCTGGTAATTCGAACGGCACAGCATTGATATCGGCAGATACAACATGCTGACCATGAACATCAACGCCGGGCTTATATGTCACATCATCGCTAGGTACATGCCGGGTGATATATTTACATTCCTTTGGCAAATCTTCAGCCAGTGCGGGAAATGACAAAAAAACCAATAAAAACAGTATTCTCAAGATCCGTAATCCTCTTGCGTCATTGAACGGGCGATTTCAAAGAAATCAATAATTTCAAGTTCAATTAATGCAAAAACTATGCCCCAAATCACTGCGGATAGAATAGCTGTGACAATAAATTTTTCTTTGATACGCGCGACTTTCGGTGCACCAGTCATATTACCTGTTTTTTCATTAGGATCACGCTGATTACCCCATGGCAAAACGCAAAATAGCGCTGTCCAAAAAATTAAAAGATAAACAATAATCGCGGTAAATAAATTCATACACGCACCACATGAACGCTAGTAACCGGCTTAATACGCAAGGCATGCATAACAAAACGACGTATACCAATGCGGACCTCTTCGGCAATATAGGCGTTATCACGCAATTCATCACGGGTCATATCGGCAAGAATATCCTCAGTTTCGGATAAAATATCTTCGTGAAGCGCCTGCCCTTCATCTGTATCCAAATCTTGTAAACCGACAGATGATACCTGTGGATCGGCAACCAGATTGCCGCGATCATCTACCACCAAAGTGACATGAACGGTTCCCGCATATTGCAGCTTTCTGCGTTGGGATATGGACGGATCATCAGCATCCATAACCGTTTTCGGACCAACGGCCAACAATCCAGTTTCTACATGATCTACGATCTCCACAGGACCAGGTGCAAGGCGGATCACTGACCCGTTATTGGGCACAATGGCAGTTTCAATCCCCTGCTCTTTTGCCAATCGTGCGTGTGCCTCCAGCATTGTACGTTCTCCATGAACGGCGACCACACTTTCGGGTTTTAACCAGCCGAACATAGTTTTGATCTCTTCCTGCGCAGGGTGGCCGGACACGTGGATAATATGCTTCGTATGACGCGGGGTAATAATATTCACGCCTGATGCTGCCAGATTATTCTGCACATGAATAATATCTTTTTCATTTCCCGGTATCGCACGCGATGAGAAGATCACGCTATCACCCGCGCTCAACTTGATACTCGGATGGCTACCAGCCGCAATGCGGGCTAGTTGGGCGCGCGCTTCGCCCTGCGAACCCGTGGCAATAATGACAGTTTTATCATCCGGCAAATGGCTTGCGTCTTCTTCACTGACAAAATCAGTGATGTCCTGTAGGTAGCCGCAAGACTTAGCATTGCCGATCATCTTGTGAAGACTGCGCCCTACAACACAAACAGAACGCCCATTGGCTTCCGCTGCTTTCGCAATGGATCGAATACGCCCGATATTGGATGAAAAAATAGTTACGATTATCCGCTTCTCGCATTCTTTAAAAACTGCAGCCATCCCTTTTTCGACATCGCCTTCTGATCCCGAATAACCCTGCACTTCCGCATTTGTGGAATCCCCGACATACGCCGTAATTCCCTTTTTCGCGGCTTCCTGAAACAACGCGCCGTCAGTTTTCGGTCCAACCACAGGTGCAGGGTCCAGATTCCAGTCCGCACTATGAAGGACGCGACCTGCTTTCGTCTCAATCAAAATACTCGATGTTTCAGGTATCGAATGCGCGACAGGGATAAAGCTTGCTTTAAATGGTCCGGCTTTAATCGTATCGCCCTGCTTAATGATACTAATCCGCGCATCCTTACATTCCGGTGCTTCTTCAAATTTGGACATTAAACAAGCTGCCGTAAAAGGTGTGCAATAAATCGGGCAACGCAAGCGCGGCCATAAGTGATGAACCGCACCCACATGATCCTCATGCGCATGGGTGATTATCATAGCCGCGATATCATCCTTGCGCTCTTCCAAAAACG
>JBCCLQ010000199.1:0-3100 GCA_039026795.1 Pseudomonadota bacterium | reverse complement strand
ATCGCGGTGATTCTGGTTCTTATCGGATGTTTCGCAAGCTCTTTATCAAAGGAGTATTTGGTCTACGCCTTTTATTTCACCGTTCCCGTTCTGCATTTCATTCTAAATGACCATGTTTTGTCTATGACAGGCTACATGGGAAGTGCCATTGTCCCATTGTGCGTAGCTTTGCTAACACTCACTGCTTTGATTGCAGGTCGTACATTCTTAAACATCAAATCCAATGATTTTGGATACAATTATACGTTTTTCGGGCTGGCCGCACTCATCGTTATCTGTATTGGCTTGCACATCAATTTGCCAATAGCAAACAGCTTTCTAAAAGCAACCTTGCTCGCCCTACCCTTTGCAATAACATTTACAAGTCTTGTTATTATAAGCTTAACGCAATATGCACGCGGCAAACCATCAGCACTCTTTTTTGGTTTAGGATATGTTGCGATCTCTATCGGTGCGATCATTACGTTTTTATCATTTAGCGGATATATTCCGGCTACCCCTCTTTTCTTAAGTGCTATGTATGCAAGCTTCATTGTTCAAGCTGGGCTATTGGGTATTGCCGCCTACAAAAAGAATGAAGGCTTATCGGAACGCCGTCGGGAACTTCAGGCACGGAAACAACGTGAAGCACAATCATTGGAGCGCCTGCGTCAATCCAAGGAAAATGCCGACCAAGCCCGCCTGTTACGCGTTATTGAACGAGAACGTGAAGTGCTGGCCGAACTACGCCAGCGTGAAGCCGAGCGCACAGAAGAAATGCGCATCGCCAAAGAAGAAGCAGATGAAGCCAACCAGGCCAAATCCGCCTTTTTAGCAGTTGTTAGCCATGAAATTCGTACACCGATGACAGGGATCATGGGTATGGTGCGTTTGCTTTTAGATACCCGCCTATCCAAGGACCAGCGAGACTATGCAATCACCATTCAGGATTCAGGTGATGCGATGTTGGCGCTTTTGAATGACATTCTGGACTTTGAGAAAATTCAGCGCGGTAAAATGGAGTTGGAAAATATCAGCTTTGATCTTCACCGCCTGATCAAAGGTTTGATCACACTCATGAACGGCCATGCGGCACAGAAAAATATTTTCCTAAAGGCGAATATGGGTGAAAACGTCCCGCGTTATGTACGTGGCGACCCAACACGTTTGAGACAAGTGTTACTCAATCTGATTGGTAATGGCATTAAATTCACATCCAATGGCGGTGTGACCATTCACATTAATGTGACACAAGGTGAGAATGTATCATCAGCAGGATTTCATCAAATATATTTTGGTATTGAAGATACGGGCATTGGTATATCTGCGGAAGCACAGACGAAATTATTCAGCCCTTTCGCGCAAGCGGATTCAACTGTATCTAGAAAATTCGGTGGTACGGGT
Source organism: Pseudomonadota bacterium (assembly GCA_039026795.1). GTDB lineage: Bacteria > Pseudomonadota > Alphaproteobacteria > Micavibrionales > Micavibrionaceae > JAUHXT01. Next base: position 1,717 of record JBCCLQ010000199.1, on the reverse strand, counting down.
CTAGGTCTTGCCATCTGTAAGGGCCTGATTACTGCTATGGGGAGCGGCATTAACATCAACAGCCTTGAAAACAAAGGAAGTACTTTCTTCTTCACTTTGAATATGGAAGAAGGAGAGAAAACATCCAACGCACAAGACACCGATCAGATTGATCTGGTTGAGAAGAAACCTGAGAAAATCATGAAAATTCTGGTGGTTGATGATAACGAAATCAACCGCAAAGTAATTACAGGTCTGCTGGATCGTATCTCACATGTCAGTGTGACAGCAGAAACCGCTGAAGAAGCATTGGAGAAAGTGCAGGCAGAAAAGTTCGACCTTGTTCTTATGGACATCGAATTGCCCGGCATGAATGGTGATGAGGCTACGCGTGTGATCCGTCAAATTCCGGATGAAAACATTGCCAACATACCCGTTATTGCGCTGACTGGGAATGTCATGCGTGAAGACGTAGAGCGTTTTTATGCCGCCAGCATGAACGCCGTTGTACCAAAGCCGATCGATCCAGATAAACTGAAGCTTGCCATTCAAAAAGCTGGGGTAGGCGACTTCGACAATCCGCGTATGGCCGCCAAAGAGCACAAACAGGAAAACCTGATTGAAGATAAAGTTGTTTTGGAGGATACGCATGATACTGTCGAACCTGAAAGGCAACCACAACCCGAAACACCCATGCAGGACGAAATAAACATTGAAACGCAAACAATGGAAATGCCGACCGAGAAAGTCAGCTTTGATATTGATGAAGCATCACTGGAAGAAGACAGCTTTGCCACGGCATTGGAAAACAGCGATCTGGAATTGGAGCTGCAGGAGCCTGTTCAATCACAAGACATTTTCAACAAAGACACTTTAGGAACACTCAAAGATTCTTTAGGGCGCGATCAACTGGAAGAACTCATCGGCGGCTTGCTGGAAAAAACGGAAGAGATTGTTGCGCAGCTCATTCAGGCAGTTGAGAACGAAGATGTGCCGGAGATTGCGGCACGCGCGCATGAACTGAAAGGTATGGCAGGAAACTTTGGTCTTACTGAAATTAGTACCATGGCATCCAGCGCCGAAAAAATCGCCAAGAGCAATGAAACAAACGGCCTAAGCGATATTGTGTCCAAACTTCCCACGGCAAAAGACCGTGCAATCGAAGCCTTGCAAAGCTGGATGAATTCCTAAATTAGCCAACGATTTCTTCAGGTTTAAAGAAATATTCAATCTCGATTTTTGCATTTTCAAGAGAGTCTGATCCGTGAACGGAATTCTCACCAATGCTAAGTGCGTATTCTTTACGAATAGTACCTGCTTCGGCTTCCTCGGGATTGGTTGCGCCCATGGTTTCACGGTTTTTGGCAACGGCATCTTCCCCTTCAAGAACCTGAACAACAACAGGAGCGGAAGACATAAATTCAGTCAGTTCGCCAAAAAACGGACGTTCCTTATGAACGGCGTAAAAACCTTCGGCTTGCTCTTTGCTCATATGAATGCGCTTTTGTGCGACAATGCGTAGGCCGGCTTCTTCTAACTTGGCGTTAATGGCGCCTGTCAGGTTACGGTTTGTGGCATCGGGTTTGATAATCGAAAATGTGCGTTCTATAGCCATGGACAATCCCTCTTTTCGGCGAAAATATTCAAAATTCTGAAGGATTTATATAGGCTTCACACGAGAGATGCAAGGGACAGAAATGATATAAAAAATAGCATCTATAAGAAAAAGCTTTTATTT
>JBCCLQ010000198.1:0-3127 GCA_039026795.1 Pseudomonadota bacterium | reverse complement strand
GATGTGAAACAAAAGATCGGACCCTTTGTAAAATCTTTAGAAGAAGAACGCATTCATATCGAAGTGGTCGCTTGCGGAATCAGCAACGACTCCCGTGCTGCCGTGAAAGCCATTGAGGAAGGCGCAAAAGAATACATCCCTCTTCCGCCTGATGCCGAACTTATTGCCGCCGTTCTGGAAGCAGCCACAGAAGAGCAATCTTCTATGATTGCGAACGACCCCTCTATGAAATCCGTCATGCAGATGGCTGATAAAATCGCTCCGTCTGAGGCAACTGTATTGATCACCGGTGAGTCTGGAACGGGTAAAGAAGTCATGTCCCGCTACATGCATAAAAAATCAAAGCGCAAAGACGGGCCATTTATTGCTGTGAACTGTGCTGCTATCCCAGAAAATCTTTTGGAATCTGAGCTTTTCGGACATGAAAAAGGAGCTTTTACAGGCGCGAATGCCCGACGCATCGGGAAATTTGAAGAAGCGCATGCTGGAACTTTGCTTTTGGATGAAGTCTCCGAAATGCATCCCCTGCTGCAGGCTAAACTCTTGCGCGCCATTCAGGAAAAGGAAATCACCCGTGTCGGCAGTAACGACGCGGTAAAAGTCGATGTCCGTATTCTGGCGACATCCAACCGCAATCTGGAACAATCTGTTGAAAAAGGCGAATTCCGCGAAGACCTGTATTTCCGTTTGAATGTTGTGAATATTCGCTTGCCTGCTTTACGCGAACGCCCGGCTGATATTGTACCTCTCGCGCAGTTCTTTACAGATAAATATGCGGAAGCCAATGGCGTAGATAAGAAAAATATCGCGAGCGAAACACAAGATAAACTGAAAACTTATGGCTGGCGTGGAAATATACGTGAGCTGGAAAACACCATGCACCGCGCAATCCTGATTGCTATGGACGATGAAATTGAGCCTGATGCCGTACAACTCACAGACAGTGATTTTGCATCAAACGCTCCTGCAAATACCGAAGCGCAGGCACCTGATCCTGCAGGTGTTGGTTCAGCTGGCGGCGATGTTCAAAACCCCGGCGCAGTCGAAGCAATGATTGGCCGTACAATTGCCGATGTCGAACGCGACATGATCCTCAATACGCTGGATCATACGCTGGGGAACCGTACACATGCTGCGAAAATTCTGGGCATTTCCATCCGCACATTACGCAACAAGCTCAATCAATACAAAGATGAAGGCGCCGATATTCCCGCCGCGAACGGTTAATCCGCTTTTTCGGCGATGAGCATTGTTCCATCGACATCCGTTACGCGGACTTTTGTGCCCTTTTTGAAATCTTCATCGGCACGGATCTTCCATGTGCTATCATCAACAACAATCTTCCCGTAACCGTTTTCGACCGGCTCTTCGAGTGTGAAAACACGTCCGACATATTGCGCACCGCGTTTGTTCAAATTCGGGCTCATCGTTTTGATGGGATTGGTTTTCAGGTATTTGCGCGCAATGATCGCTGATGAAATGGACAAAAAGCCCCATAGAGCAAACTGCAATTCCCAGCCCATATCAGGAACCGCGAATAAAAGTAAACCGACGACGGCCGCGGCGGCACCAAACCAAATCAGCACAGCACCCGGAATAAACACTTCCAGAATCACAAAGGCCAAAGCAACAACCCACCAGTGCCAGAACACCATATTTTGTAAAAGTTCCATATCGTCATGCCTTCTTATTATTGTTCATGGCTTCTTTAGCCAGTTCGGCAATACCGCCGATTGAACCTATAACGCTGCTTGCCTCCATCGGCATAAACAGGATTTTCTGATTGGGTGAATTCGCAAACTTGCCCAAGGCTTCGACATATTTCTGTGCCACGAAATAATTAACTGCCTGTACATCCCCTGCGGCAATAGCACTCGAAACATCTTTTGTTGCCTTGGCTTCTGCTTCTGCTTCACGTTCACGCGCTTCGGCGTCACGGAACGCAGCTTCTTTACGCCCTTCCGCTTCCAGAATGGCGGCCTGCTTCTCCCCTTCAGCGCGAAGAATAGCCGCCTCGCGATCACCACCCGCTTCCAGAACTAGAGCACGCTTATCCCGTTCCGCTTTCATCTGACGCGCCATCGCATCTACAAGGTCACGCGGTGGCGTAATATCCTTAATCTCAATACGCGTCACCTTCACACCCCACGGCGCGGTCGCGTCATCTACAACGGTCAGAAGCTGCGCATTAATTTTATCACGCTCGGACAAAAGCTCGTCCAAATCCATCGATCCCATCACCGTCCGTAAGTTCGTCATGGTCAGGTTTAGAATTGCGCGCTCAAGATTACGCACCTCATACGCCGCTTTGGCTGCATCCAAAACCTGATAGAAAACAACGCCATCGGCCTGCACCAATGCGTTGTCTCGCGTAATCACTTCTTGCGAAGACACATCCAGAACAGTTTCCATCATGTTGATTTTGGCACCAATTGTATCCATGAATGGAACAATAAAATGAAGCCCTGGATTCATCGTGTAGGTGTAACGACCAAACCTCTCGACCGTAAACTCGTAGCCTTGCGGCACGGATTTGACACCCATAAAGATGAGCACAAGAGAGAGAACAACAAAAACGAGAATAAAGACTTCCATGGCAAACCCCTTTGGTAAATTTGTAAAAAGTCTACCAATTCACATACAAAAAGGAATGCTGATCACGATTTTGGGCTGACTTACGCCCAACAAATTACATAGTTGTCTGGGTTTGTAAGCGCAGGATAATATTGGCACGCCCTAGCTCGCCCGCGACTGCCGCAGGATAAATTCCAGCTTGCTGACGGCCCGTATAAGCCTGGATCTGATAAGCCGGAACACCTTGAGCAATAAGAGCATCACGAACCTTTAGGGCACGCTGAACAGCCAATTTTGATTGCCCGGCTTCATGCGTTGTATCATTTGAATACCCGATCACGGTTACAGTGTAATTCGGGTTTTCAGCATAAAACTGAACTGCTTCAGAAATTTTCTGGTTTGCTTCCGCATCAAATGATGATCCGCCAACCGCGAAGTCCAACGTAAAGTTCACTTCATTGGCCATTGGGTTTTCAAGCTTCAGCATCGCAGCATCAAACGTTTCTGCGCATGTTTGAATATCGGCCTGCTGATGCCCCTCTTCCATTTGCTC
>JBCCLQ010000197.1:0-3144 GCA_039026795.1 Pseudomonadota bacterium | reverse complement strand
GTTGAAATCACGAGCTATGACTCGCCGACCGTTGTGAGTGTGACAACTATAGAAGACCTGCCTAATACAGATGCGAGTATAGATTGGCAGGAACAGGCTTTCTCACCTGCGCGCGGGTACCCGTCTTCAACCGCCTTTCATCAGGATAGGCTAGTGATTGGCGGGTCGCGTGATTTACCGAACCGACTATGGTTTTCAAAATCGGGCGATTTATTCAATTTTGATTTGGGGACAGGTCTGGATGATGAAGCAATTGAGTTTTCAATTTTATCGGATCAGGTCAATGCCATTCGCGGCATATTTTCAGGTCGTCATTTACAAGTGTTTACATCTGGTGCGGAATGGATGGTGACGGGTGATCCGTTGACGCCTGCCAATGTTCAAATTAACAGACAAACGCGTGTTGGCTCAGTCATTGATCGTTATATATCGCCGGTTATTGTTGATGGGGCTACATTATTCGTTGCGCGCAACAAACAAGAAATTCGAGAGTTCCTCTATACTGATATTGAACAAGCCTATCAAGCAACAGACCTTGCTTTATTATCACGGCACATCATTGTTAATCCAGTAGATCAGGACTTCGATGCGTTACGACGGCTATTGTTCATCGTGCGCGAGGACGGGAAATTTGCAACACTAACTGTTTATCGTGCAGAACAAGTCGCGGCGTGGACGTTACATGACACTTTAGGAAACGTGAAATCTGTATCAATCGTTGGTGATAATGCCTATTTATTGGTTGAGCGCAACGGCTCTTATTTCATTGAACAGTTTGATGATGCATTAAATCTCGACTCATCACTAACGGGAACAGCAGGAACACCAACAACGACCTGGTCAGGGCTTGATCACTTAAACGGGCAAACTGTTTCTATCATTGCTGATGGAGTGGTGCAGGCGGATCAGTTAGTCAGTAGCGGTTCTATAACGTTAAGTGAAGCGGCGAGTAACGTAGAGATCGGTCTTTCATATACGCATGTGATTCAACCATTACCGCCAACGGCAACAGGAGAGGGTGGTTTTGGGGTCAGGTTAAGGCTTGTTGAAGCCATCTTCCGGCTAAAGGATACACAAGCTCTGCGTTTGGATATCGGGCGCGGTTTGAAAGATGTGTCCTTAAAACAAATAGGTGAAGACGACATTTTAGATACACCGCCGCCAAGTGTAAGCGGCGACATCGCTGTTCGTTCACTGGGCTGGCAGCCAAGCGGTGAAGATCCGCTTTGGAATATAGAACAATCAGTGCCGTACCCCTTCACCTTATTGTCCGTCACAACCGAATTAAAAATTAATGATTAGGAGAAAACTATGGCAGGCTTAGGCAGTGTACTAGACTATTTACCCGTGATCGCTGATGGTGTGTCGCTTGTAAACTCAACGTTACAAAGCGAAGCATCAACGCGCCGTAATCAGAAATCTCAAGATTTAGCTTTAAAACAATTACAACAACAGCAAAACACAGAGTTTCAGATAGCTCAGGAAAACGCAGCTCTCGAAAGACAGCAAATTGCTATCAATGCTGAAATTGCAGAAGAAAATCGTAGACGCGCCTTAAAACGCGCAGTCGCACGCCAGCGTGCAAGTTTTGGCGGCCAGGGTGTCGGCTCTGGTGCGGGATCTTCACAAGCCGTTTTACTCGGATTAATTTCTGAGTCCGATGAAGAGCGTGAACAACGTGAAAGGCTGGATACACTGCGCGATACAGCAATTAACCAGGATTTATCCCAAACCGTACGATTAAACACATTGCAACGCGAGCAGCTTAAAGAGCGCAATAACCTGAATAATCTGAGTAATACCGTTGATCGTTTTGGAAACATTACCAACTTTGGTGTCGGCGCTTTGGAAATCAATGACGAGTATCAACGCATACGCGATCAAAACAAAAACTAATTCTAAGGAAAATAAGATGCTTTTTAGAGGTTTGAACTACACAAAGCTCAACGCTTCTGTTGGAAACAACATGGAGAATGAAGAAGAGGATGTTATCGCCGTAAAGCGAACTTTGAAGAATAGGGGGTATTATAAACCGGATATCGAAAACGGGATTGTTGATCGCGAAACAGATAGGGGCATTAAGGCCTTTCAACGTGATAATAATCTAAAAGAGGACGGGATTATGCGCCCTCAAGGTGAAACGGAAAAGACATTATTTGATGATCAATCCGGGCAGAGTAATAAACCCATAAAAGTAGCGGCTGCGGCAAGCCCTTTCATAATCCAGTTGGCAGGGCTTCTAGGCGTTACAACAGCCACTGCGATGCAAATCTGGCAAACTATGTCCGAAGATGAGCGTAAGAGAGTTCTTGCGGCAATTCGATGGGACAAAGATGTTGGAAATAAAGAGCTGACAGATGATGAAAAAGAAAAAATATATGCTGAATGCGAAGAACAAGAGAGAAGAGATTTAAGAAGATGTAATCGCTTATTCCCAAAGAACCCTCAACAATATAGAATATGCGAAAGTCAAGCTAAGGAGAGGTTCGCAGCATGTATAAGAGGACGATCTGGCAGTGATGCGCCACCTCCTTATCTTCCTCGGGGGAAAACTAATTAATACGTTTGCATGAGATATATTTGAATGGAAAAAATAAAAACAGCAGATACTCAACTTATTATATCTTTAGAAAAAAAAGATGATAATTACAGTATTAAATTTGAATCTTTGAATAACAAAAGTACCTCTCATACTTATCTCTATAAAAAAGATCTTTTGTCCATGGAAACTCAAGACACGACAGAAAACAAAGAAATTTGTATGAATATTGGACGCCTTGTTTTGGCTGACCTTATGGTTGCAAATACTGACTTTCTAGAACCGAATCTTAGATCAGGTGAAAAACTGGTAGAGCCGGAAGGTCGTAAGAGAGAAGAGTTTACTGTAAAACTGGATTATATTGATGTTCATGGCGTAAATCATAACTGCTTGTGCACAATATTGGAGCCATTAGCGGATTTTTATAATGAAACTTTTTATTATTCTCAAATAATTTTCTCAGAAGGTATAAATATAGGAAAACCTCCTTTATCTAGTATGGGGAAAATGGATACAGCTCTGTCGTCTATCGAACTTATGCAGACAGTCATAGAGTACGAAACTGAGGATAGGGTTATTCAAGAGTCAAAGGATAAGGCGGAGGC
>JBCCLQ010000196.1:0-3164 GCA_039026795.1 Pseudomonadota bacterium | reverse complement strand
TAAAATGGCGGTATGGCGCATGCGAGCGAGATATTCGTCCAACTCAAAATTCATATCAGGATTATACCGACCCAAAATAGAAGAATAGCTGGAGCACTCTTTGCGGTATGAGCGCCCCTCTTGCGCCGGCTTGCCACATTCATTTGCAAAAGCCACCCAGTTTTTTTGCCCGGTAATTGGTGATACTAAATTGGCTTCCCATGAAGGGTAGTCTTCAATATGAGCTTGGAACATAAATGGTTCGTCAGTCTCATAATATTGTTTTTGCCAATTTGTTTTTGCGACTGAAAAAATCAGAATAATACCAGCGAGAAGTGTAATACCCAATATCTTCAGGACATCAAAACTCTTTAACGAAAAATACAAAAAAGCACACAAAGCGATATAAGTACCCATGTAAGGCAGGCTGGTAATATCTAAATACGCAAATCCATATATGAAATAGACATAAACACCAATCAAAGCGAATAATGCCGTGAAACCTATACCAATCTTCTGGTTTAGGTTTTCGTTCGCTTCCTGAAGTTTTTCGCTTTCTATAGACATATCGATAGAAAGTATAAAGGAGCACTGCGGCTCAAGAAAGAGCGATATCTGTAAAAGGGTCCTCTTTATACCCAGTATTAAAGCCTAATGCTTTCCAGCTTTTTTTAAGTTCATCGGGTAAAGAAGCCTGAATATCCATCATTTCGTTCGTTAAGGGGTGTTTAAACATAATACGCTGCGCATGAAGGTGCAAACGATCCGCTAGCCCTAGCTCTTGCATAATATGAATATCTTGCTCCGGATGATCATTTTCAATTTCATATTTTGTATCTCCTAGGATCGGATTCCCCATTTTATGGGCATGGACACGGATTTGGTGTTTGCGCCCTGTTCGCGGCCAGAACATTACAAAGGCAGCCTTCTTACCTGCATGTTCTATCACTTCAAAATAGGTTGAGGCAGGTCGCCCTTCTTCGGGATCAACCATCATCATCTCTTTTTTCGGTGATTGGCCAATGGCTGCATGAATCTCACCATCGGGCATCTCGGGAGCAGGAACGCAAATCGCCCAGTAGTATTTACGCAGACTACGTCCCTTAAACATACGACCCAACTCTCGCACGGCTTTTGCCGAACGTGCCAATAGCAAAACGCCGGAGGTATCTTTATCCAAACGGTGTACAAGGCGTGGCGCAATGCCTTTATCATTTTTTAAGCCATCAGCATAAAAATCGACGTGACGATAAATCCCACTCCCACCTTGGGTCGGTAGACCATAAGGTTTATTGATGGCAACGATATCTCCATCATCAAACAGGACAAGACTTTGAATATAGGCCTTGTCTTCGGCAGTCAGTTTACGCTTTTCTTTTTGCTCTTTGCTTTCTACGGGCGGAATACGCACATCCTGACCGTATGCCAGGCGCATATCACCTTTTGCACGTTTTCCATCCACACGCACCTGTCCTTTACGGACCAGTTTTTGAATAAGCCCGAACGGTGTGCCTTCCAACTGCTTTTTCAGCCAACGATCCAAACGCTGTCCGTCATCGGCTTCCGATACTGTAACATGCCGAACTTTGCTCATGTCGCTAACTGCCTAACCAACATCAAACCGGCAAACAAACCACCAATAGATAAAAATACAGAACCCGCGACATACACGACTGGTTGAACAACATCACCCTTTTCAAACATCAAAACCGCATCCATCGAAAAATTGGAAAAGGTTGTAAACGCGCCCAAAACCCCCGTCATTAACAAAAGTCTGACTTCCTGTGAGGGTTGCCAATACGTTTCAAACAAGGCAACTAAAATCCCCATCGCAAAGCTGCCCAGAATATTGACGATCATTGTTCCAATTGGAAAGCCACCCCCGAATACAGAAAATGACGCACCATAAACAGCGTAGCGCATAATCGCACCAATCGCTCCTCCCGCCGCTATTGCCAATATCATTTGCACTTACTTGTCACCTACTCCTAAAATCCAACCCTCGCGTGAAGCCCGCTTACGATCCAGCATCGGCGGATTGGTTATATTATCCGGCACCATCCTACCCGTGCCGCACAGCATACGCAATCCCGCGGCCGAGACCAGTGCATCCGCATCATGATCAGAAAACTCAATATCTTGGGTTTTTTCCGAACCCAAAGCTGATAACGCATCATTCAACTCGGTTAAAGTGCGTACTTTTTTTGTGCCATGGCCTGTGCGCATTAAAAATTGGCGTGGGTATATTTCGGTCATCACAATCGTGGCGTCATCTGTTTCCTGTTCAAACGGCCAAATGGCGATTTTATCGCCAAGTTTTTGTTTTAAATCATAGGCCATGCGCATCCCAGAAAGACCGCCTTTCCCGACTTGTTTCGCGCCGATCAATTTAAACGGGCTTTCTGGCACGCCATAACCATCATGCGCGCATGTTGTTTCGGTCAATCGTTTCGGCATTGTAAAACCATCGCGCATTTTTCCTTCGGTCCAAAAATAACGCGCATGGTTTTTATGCGTCCAATACCCACCGGCAAAATAATTCAGCTCGTTTTGATTGGCTGCTTCAACGGCCTGCCAAAGGTTACGATAGTCATAGGATGAACCAAACTGCGCTTCGCCAACTTCCTGCGCATAGCCGAAGTTACAATCAATTCCAACCAACGTGCGTTTGCCTTTATCTGCCATAGCCATCAACCAGTCTGCGACCATTTGACGTGACCAGATTTTACCGGAACTGTGTGGTGCCTCATTTCCTTGCCAAGCCAAGGCGACAGATATAGCGCGTGTTTTGATGGGTGTTTTCGCACCGCTCCAGTCAATCCCGCAAAAAACTTCAAAATTTTTCATGATTTTTGCTGCCGAATTTTTACCCAATAGTCCAAACGTTTTTGAATTTCTCTTTCAAAACCGCGCGGGACGGGTTGATAAAATTCTACACGTTCCATGTCATCCGGAAAATAATCCTGCCCCGAAAAACCTTCGGGCGTGTCATGATCATAGATATAGCCCGCACCATAGTCCTGCTCTTTCATCAACTTCGTAGGTGCGTTCAGAATATGTTTTGGCGGCGCGAGCGAGCCGGTGTCCTTTGCACTGCGCATTGCCGCTTTATAAGCGCTGTAAACTGCATTGGATTTGGGCGCGCTTGCAAGATAAATAAGCGCTTGCGCCAGTGCTAACTCTCC
>JBCCLQ010000195.1:0-3189 GCA_039026795.1 Pseudomonadota bacterium | reverse complement strand
TACCTCTTTAAAACCCAATGGTGAATCCCCACTTGCTCCATCGGCAATCACAGCCAAAAGCCAGACCTTCACACAGGACGGCATGGTGGATGTCTCAGAACCGGACGAAATGAGCCTGGATGATATCAAACGCACCATTGCCGATTACAAGACAGCTGCAGAAAACGCGAAGGCTGCCGGTTTTGATGGTGTCGAAATCCATGCTGCTAATGGCTACCTGATTGATCAATTTATTCAGGACAATACAAACAAACGCGAAGATGACTATGGCGGGTCAATCGAAAACCGGGCGCGCTTTTTGATGGAAGTCACAGAAGCCGTGGTCGGAGTCTGGGGGGCAGATAAAGTTGGCGTGCGTCTGTCACCGACTGGAACCTTTAATGACATGCATGACAGCGATCCGCTCACACATTTCGGTTATGTTATCGAACAATTGAATACGCACAATCTGGCTTACCTGCACATGGTTGAAGAATTTCCCGGTATGCATAACAGCGAGACAGAAGATAACCTCGTTAAAAAACTGCGCGGCAAATGGAATGGATTTTACATTGCCAATGGCGGTTACGAACGTGATGAGGCGTTAGACGTCATTGAAAGCGGTTATGCCGATGCTATTACGTTCGGACGGCCGTTTATTTCCAATCCCGACTTGCCAAAACGTTTAGAGATGAACGCAGAGTTAGCCGAAGCCAATCAAGAAACCTTTTACGGCGGAGGCGCCGAAGGCTATATTGATTACCCAACACTGGAAGAAGCGGCATAGGTTTGAATGGCCATTAAGATAAGCGAATGTAACGTGCAATCCGGCGATGATTTGGAACTCATCGAAGGTGAAATCTATTCCTTATGCTCTTGCGGGAAGTCTGAAAAACTGCCCTTTTGCGACGGCTCGCATAAAGATAAAGCGCCTGAATACCGCTCCATCAAAGTCGAAATCAAGCGTGCGGGCAAAGTCCGGATTTACTAAAATCTTACCAAAATTTTAACCAGTTTTCGCTACCATGATATACTGAAAAATCATGGATACATCAGATCAATTACCCTTATCAGAACAGCCCGAACGGTTTTTAAACCGCGAATTGTCATGGCTGGCGTTTAATCGCCGCGTCCTGGAGGAAGCCAACAATAAAAACCACCCTCTTTTCGAACGGGTTCGGTTTTTATCCATTGCCACCAACAATCAGGAAGAGTTTTTTATGGTGCGCGTTGCGGGCTTGAAAGCACAGGTTGATGCGGGCGTTACCAGTCGCAGTGCCGATGGACGATCACCACAGCAACAGCTTCAGGCTATTTTGAACGAATCCTATCGTTTTGCGGAAGATATACAAGATACATGGGAAAGCCTTCGTAGCGAACTGAGCGATCACAAAATTAAAATTTTATCGCAAGATGATTTACGTGCGACAGACAAAAAGTGGCTGGCAAAGCATTTTGAATCCGACATTTTTCCGGTGTTAACACCGATTGCCGTTGATCCGGCGCATCCCTTCCCGTTTATTCAGAACAAGGGTATCGCGATTGCACTTCAACTGATCGACAAAGACAAAAAGCATGATCTGGATGCTTTAGTCGTTTTACCGCCTTATCTGAACAGGTTTGTGCGCTTACCCGGTATCAACCCGCGCTACATACTGCTCGAAGATGTGATTATGATGCACATTGAAAAACTCTTCCCACGCCCGATGAAAGTTCAAGACCACGCAGTTTTCCGGATTTTAAGGGATAGTGAAATTGAAATCCGTGAAGAAGCAGAAGATCTGGTTGAAACGTTTGAAACGGCACTAAAGCGCAGACGACGCGGTAATGTGATCCGCCTGACCGTGACCAATACGATTACCGATGACTTGCTGGACTTTCTAACACAACAACTCAAAGTGCCGGTTCAGGATATTCTAACGTTCGGCACATTGGTTGGCATGTCGGATATTGCAGAACTGATTACGGATGACAATCGTGATTATTTATTCCCGCCGTTTGATGCACGTTTCCCCGAACGTATTCGTGAATTTGGCAGTGATTGTTTCGCAGCCATTCAGCACAAAGACATTGTGGTGCACCACCCCTATGAAAGCTTTGATGTGGTTGTACAATTTATCCGCCAAGCCGCACGCGACCCCAATGTAGTATCCATTAAACAGACCTTGTATAGAACAAGTTCGGACTCACCCGTCGTAGAAGCTTTGATTGAAGCAGCGGAAGCAGGAAAATCTGTCACAGCACTTGTTGAATTGAAAGCCCGTTTTGATGAAGAAGCAAATATTCGTTGGGCACGTGATATGGAGCGCGCAGGCGTTCAGGTTGTTTTTGGGTTTGTTGATTTAAAAACACATACCAAAATCTCACTCGTTACTCGCCGTCAAGGTCGACGTTTGAGATCATACACGCACTTTGGGACCGGTAACTATCACCCCGATACAGCAAAAATTTATACTGATCTGTCTTATTTCACCTGCGACAAGGAGCTATGTCATGATGCAGCAGTGCTGTTCAACTATATGACGGGATATGCTGTACCAAATAATTTGCATTGTTTGGCTGTTGCACCGGTGAATTTGAAACAAACCTTGCTGGATCACATTGAACAGGAAATAAGAAATGCGAATGCAGGTAAGCCTGCGCAAATTTGGATCAAATGTAATTCGGTTCTTGATACTGTTGTGATTGATAAATTATACGAAGCATCGCAGGCAGGTGTTCAAGTCGATATGATTGTGCGCGGTATATGCGCGCTACGCCCGGGGATTCAGGGCTTATCAGAAAACATCCGTGTAAAAAGCATCGTTGGTCGGTTTCTGGAACACTCCCGCATCTATTGCTTTGCAAACGGTGCAGAGATGCCATCGCGCAAAGCCAAGGTCTTTATGTCTTCTGCCGATTTGATGCCGCGTAATCTGGATTATCGTATCGAAGTTTTAGTACCGATCGAAAACAAAACCGTTCATAAACAAATTCTGGATCAAATCATGGTCGCGAATTTAAAGGATCGGAAGCAAAGCTGGCTGATGCAACCTGATGGTTTGTATGAACGCATAGAAGCCGAAGAAGATTATTTTTGTGCACATGATTATTTCATGACCAACCCGAGCCTGTCCGGCCGAGGAAAAGCACTAGAGTTTGAAAATATCCCTCGTCTGAACGTCAAGAAACGAAAGTCCCGTAAGAAATAAAAAAGCCGAACTGAAGTCT
>JBCCLQ010000194.1:0-3228 GCA_039026795.1 Pseudomonadota bacterium | reverse complement strand
CTTCCGCCTGCGCATAAGCAATCATTTTATCTAGTTTTGTGCTGTCCGTTGCAGCAGACGTAATTTGTAAGTCTGTTTTTTCAGCGAGCTTTAACAAAGCTTCCAAATGACTGATTGCTGACTTCCCTGCCGCATGATATTGTGAAAAAGCTTTTGGCTCGCTGTCATCAATTTTCAAAGTCATGAAATCTTTGTAGGACTGAAATGTAATTTCGATCGCTTCGTACAGAAATTCGGACACGAGAAGACGCGCCCGGTCATTGATCGAGTCCATAAAACCTCCGTATTTTTTTGTAAATATTTTAGACGTCTATACCTGTATCAGGGTTCTCTATAATTTTACCCCAATAACCAGTTTTGATATCACTGCGAATAACTTTTCCCGGATTACCAACAACGACACTACCGGACGGCACGTCCTTTGTTACAACCGTACCCGCACCAATCACACAATGGTCGCCAATCGTCACACCCGGCATGATGATGGAGCGAGCGCCGATACCGCAGAACTTGCCAATACGTGTATCCAGATGAAGTCCACGGATAATATCGTGTGTTAGCACAACCGTATCAAAAGATATGGCTGTGCCCTCTCCGATGTGAATACCCTTTGGATGTGTTTTATCCAAATTCACTTTAAGTGAAATCAAATTATCGGGATGGATATCCATACCCCAAATTTTGGTCAGATAAAAATGTCGCAGATTTATAATGGTTTTACGCAAGCGTGTGCGCAGTGTCGGCAAAACACCATGCTTTTTGAACATTGTCCAAAAACTATCAAATTGCGGTTGTTGTTTCTTCGCCTGCGCTTCAGCCATACTCGCCTTCTGTTTCATCAAAACTTCGACACAATAAACCATTGTCCGCCGTCTGATACAACCGTAATTGCATTATATTGGGCGTTTAAGGGCTGCGCGAAGCCGTCAGGCCCTGAACCACCTAGCTCACTCACGGTCACAACATTTGAGGAAACATCGGTTTTTTTCACTGTCACTGTGCGGCCTATAGCCTCTGGAGCATTGGCTGGTGGCAAGCGGGCCTCCAAGGCCCCACCAAAAGAAGATAATAAATATGTATCGACGGCCATATCGATGCTGTAGATACCGCTACCATCAAAAAAGCGTGTGTTGCCCGGCGCGCGGTTAGACGACATCACAAACCATTCAGCACCATTCGAAATCACCTGTAAAAAGTCATTATCCGCACCCAAATAATAATTACGTCCGTCGGGACCGTTACCGTTACTCTCGCTCACGGTAATAACATTTGCAGATGTATCAATTTTCTTCACCACCATCATGACGCCAACAGCGTCAGCAGCATTCGGCAATTCGACGGTCAACGCCCCACCAAAACTGGACAGAAGATGAACAGAGTGCGAAACATCTAAAGTGACCGTGCCGCTACTGTCTATATATTCTGTTTCATAACGCTGCAACGTTGCGTTCATATCCACGCAAGACGTTTTTTGTAGGAAATTTTTATTTGGAAAACCTGCGTTATAAGCCGAATACTCTCCGCCTGACAAATCCCAAATCGCTGCACCATCAGAAGCGGAAAGGAGATTATAAATCGAGGTTTCGATTGAGCCGCTTTCCAGTTTAACATTCGGCACCTGATTGGAACTTTCCGCATAAGGGTTGATCAACAAAGTCTTGTTCGAACCCGCACCAATAATAAAGCACCCCTGTGCCGTATTTTTCACATTCGCTTCACAATCAATGAAAGCGTTGTTGAAAGACCCATCCTCAACATAAAAACCGGCATTGGAAATATCAGCACCAAGCGAATACACACGACACGCATGAAATTTATTGGCGTTAGGCGTGTCTCCTGCTCCACTCCTGAGCAAGTGAAAACCGTTTACAGAAGGTTGCGCTACTAAAACACGATCAAAATTATTCCAATAACAAGGTTTATTGGTATCGTTATAGCCATCCAATTGAACGCCCGTATTCGATTGCCAAATTGTTACGTCTGTAACAGCCGTTTGAACAACCGGACGAACCTTACCGATCAATTGAATTCCGACATCACCTTGTTCAATACGCAGATTGGAAATAATTGCGTAATCGGCAACCACTTCAATGACATTAAAGCTATTACTATTGGCTTTCAAAACACTGCGCTGCCCTGCTCCAATCAAACTCTGCCGCTCCCCTAAAGTGATCGTTGAAGAAGTCAGATATTCACCTTCAGGAACAAACACTACGTTATGTGCAGATAAAGCTTGCTGAATTGCAATTGTATCATCATTTACCCCATCCCCAACTGCGCCAAAATCCTTAATAGAAATTAGGTCAGATAACTTGTCTGATGATGTTCTTGTCGCAGCTCCAGTTCCGTTCGCAGTAAAATCGGGTGAAGCCATCGAACCTTCCAGAGAAACAGCGATTGGATCGCCATTTCCATCAAACCCCAGGGCCTTGTTCGCGCGTGTCAAACGATCCGGCAAAACCGTCTGCGCAGTTGTTTCATGATCTGAATATTGCAGCATACCGGATAGCGTCCTGTTCACCTGCTGTATTGAACCCGTTAGATAATCGAGCTCATTGTTAATCGCAGCCGCAGAAAAATCTCCACCTTCCAAGAAATCCGTGACACGCTCCAGCGGCAATTTACGTTCCAGCGTCACAATAATTCCGTTGGCAGGCGCGCTATCGAATGTCACATCACCTCCGGCCGTTTGTCCGGCATTCGATATAGCAAAGCCACTCGCTTGCTGTGCCCCATCAAAATAAACCTTCAGATCTTCGCTTGCAAAAATCGAAAACGGGTATGCAAAAACCGTCTGCGAACCGTTCGCGACATAGCGCACAAGCGGCTCCACAGCCGGCACTTTTATATGATCGGTCATGGTTATTCCTTTAAATGTAATTATATTGACGGCGTTTAACCGTTGTGATTGTCTGAACTTATGTTTTTCAGAGTTTTAGTGATATCAGCTTTGGTTTTGTTCTCGACAACTTCTGCCTATGCAGATGATGATCCGTTTTCATGGCAAAAAGACTACTACGAAGACCCGTTTAAAAAACCCGAAAGAAAAACCAGTCCTTACTATGAAGATCCGATTAAAAAAGAAGATCGTGTAAAAACACAATCACCTCAAAAGCCAATAGAGTTAGAAAATAAATTCAGCAATGGAAAAAGCGGCAAAAAAACAATCGGCAGCAGTATTCAAAACCAACTAAAATCGTCACGCTGAATATAGCTGTTCATTTTCTT
>JBCCLQ010000193.1:0-3246 GCA_039026795.1 Pseudomonadota bacterium | reverse complement strand
GTCGGATGGTGGCCTGGACTCTGAAACAGGCCTAAGATCCATGACTGTGTTTGAGCGCGATTTAAAGCGTGAAATCGAGCGTTTGGCGCGATCAAAAAACCCGTTCTGTCTGGCTGCGGTGACTATTGATTACATGGGTGAAGAGACCGAAGAAACATTGATGTCTGAAGTTGTACAAAAAGCGGCTGAAGGTGTTTTGGAGTGTTTAAGAACGTTTGACGATGCCTATCGAAAAGGTCCTTATCAATTTATTCTGTCTTTGAAAAATACGGATTACCCGGGCGCGAACGCGGCGATCAACCGCATCAATAGATATTTTAAAAATGAAAATATGGTTTTTGATGATCAGGGAACGAAAAGAGTGGTGTCTATATCCTGTGCCATTTCTGAAGTTTTGCCGACGGATAATCCGAACGAATTGGTCGATAATTTGATGGCGGATTGTTTGAAAAACGCAGAAGAACCGGGAACGGTTTTGCAATTCCAGGAATTGAGCCAATTACAGCGTTTTGTAAAAAAAATAGGCGATTAAAAAGGGTTAAAAAGCCTGTTCATCAAGGGCTCGGGTGGAAACTTCGCAGTATGTGGGCTGTGTGAAGTATAATTGAATAAGACTGTAATTTTAATGTGTTAGGGGTCATGACAGACTTAATAGACCATAAAATGCTGTTCCAATCGATGCCGGTACCAAGGTTTTTGGTAGCGCTGCGTGATGGCGTTTATGAAATCGAGGATGTGAATGAAAAAGGGGTCGAGTTTTTCTCCAAACCTGAAACGCAAATTAAGGGGCAGTCGCTTCAATCATTGATCGACGATGAAAATTTCAAAGAATTGGAAACCACTTTTAAAGATGTAGAGCAGACAAAGGTTGCAACGGCTGTAAAAGCCTTTCCGAACTTTCCAGGCAATATGCAAGTGCCCGGCTTTTGGGTGACGCTGGTTCCGACCAAAGACGGTACAGTTCTATTTGATGTTATTTCACAACCTTTGGCCTATTCCGATGCAGCGCTTCAGCGTGAACGGGATGATGCGCTTTTGCTTTTGACATCTATTTTTGATGCGAGTGAAGTTGGAATTATTGTCACCGATCATTCCCGCCGCGTGGTGAAAGTGAATGACAGTTTCATTCGCATTTACGGTTGGGAACGCGATGAATTGATTGGCGAAGACTTTACAAAGGTTGTCGCCGATGACGATAAGGAATGGGCGCAAAAAAACCATGAGCAGTTTATTGATGAAGGCGTACGCAGTACCGGTGAGATGCGTGTTGTGCGCAAGAACGGATCAATTGCAAACACGTTGATTACGACTGCGACTCTGGAACTGTCCAACAACAGGCGCTTTCAGGTTACGACCGTGATGGATATTTCCATGCGTAAGCAAATGGAGATGTCGTTACGCTATGCGAAGGAGCAGGCGGATAGCGCAAACCACGCGAAGTCATCTTTCCTGGCCAATATGAGCCACGAGCTGCGGACGCCGTTAAATGCGATCATCGGGTTTTCAGAAATGATGTTGAATGAAACATTCGGTGCGCTGGGGCATGAGAAATATAAAGAATATCTGGAAGATGTGCATTTGAGTGCGCGGCACTTGCTAGAAATCATCAATGAAGTGCTGGATATGTCCAAGATTGAAGCCGGACGCGTTGAATTGGATGAAAAGGAAATAGATATACGGGCGCTAACACAATCCGTAACGCGCATCATGATGTCACGCGCATTTAGTAGTGGTTTGGAAATTGTTGAAGATATTCAGTCCGGTTTGCCAGCCTTAAAGGCAGACCCGCGCTTGGTTCGCCAGATTTTGATTAATCTTGTCACCAACGCTGTGAAGTATTCAGAGAATGGCGGTACGATTGATGTGAAGGCCTTTACTGACGATTCTGGCGCAATGAATATTGTTGTAGCTGATACAGGTGTGGGCATTCCGAAAGACCGTATTGAAGAGGCCATGCAGCCGTTCAGCCAAATCAACGATCCTGTGGAGGCGCGCGGTTTTCAGGGTACAGGTTTGGGGCTGCCATTAGCTAAAGCAATGTCCGAACTACATGGCGGATCCTTGAAGCTGGAATCCGAAGAAGGTAAGGGGACGACTGTGACTGTGACTTTCCCTGCTGATCGTGTTAGTGCGAAGGCCAAAAAATCCGAAAAAGAAGACGTTGAATATCAAGCAACTGCGGAGTAGACTGCGAGTCATTATCACACACCCCTGAAGGGAGAGACGATTATGACAGAATTAGAGCAGCGCTGCGTGAATGCTGGTTTGAAAATGACAGCCCCCCGCAAAGTGATCCTAAAAGTATTGACGGATGCGACCGATCATCCGTCCGTTGAAACGGTATATGAACGCGCCAAGGCGATCGATAACACCATCAGTATTGCAACCGTATACCGCACATTAAGCCTTCTGGATGAATTGGAGTTGGTCACACGCCACGAATTCAATGAAACATTCTCGCGCTACGAAGTGAATATGGAGCACCACCATCACCTGATTGACCTGGATACAGGTGATGTTTTTGAATTTAAGAATGAAGAGCTTGAAAAGCTGAAGCATAAAATTGCTGAGGATATGGGCTTCGACTTGGTTGACCATACACTGGAGCTTTATGGTAGAAAGAAAAAGAAGAAATAATCAGTTTTTATGACCCATTCCTGTTTTGAAGTTTTTGATAAGGCCGATGATCCTGAGGCTTGCAAGTGTAAAGGCATTGTATTGAATGCCTACGGCAATTTGCGTGCGCATGGTATGCCTGAAAGCGAAGCCCTAAAAGCTGCCAGTCGTATTTTGCGTCACCATCATCCGAGCTCTGTTGCGGAATCGCGGAATGTTGTTGAATGCTGGATTTTTGAGCATTCCCGCCAAGCAGCCAATTAAATGTCAGACGATAGATTGCCAACCCATATTTGGGTCGAGGCCAAAATCCGTGAAAGCCACATGAATGGCAGTCCTATTTTTGTTGTTCATAAGGGCAATAAGACCGGGGGTTTGGTTTTGCTCAAACTCAATAATCTGGATGGGGTGTGCCGTTTGCTGACACAGCAACGGGATTTGGATGGGAATTTGGGTTGGATGAATCCGTTGGATGAAGATGTGTCCGAAACAGCGGCAGATGATTACATTCGAAAAGAGCTCGAATTCGATAGTGATCTTTGGGTTTTGGAGGTAGAGACTAAGGAACTGTTAAATCCCTTCGATACATTATAGCGTCATTGCGAGCGTAAGCGAAGCAATCCATGGATT
>JBCCLQ010000192.1:0-3259 GCA_039026795.1 Pseudomonadota bacterium | reverse complement strand
CCGATGAAGACGAATTTTACTACGTTGATTTGATCGGTCGCGCGGTTGAAGACGAAAACGGTAAAGCCATCGGCTCTGTCATCGCCTTAGAGAATTTCGGCGCCAGCGATCTGTTGGAAATCAAACCCAAAATAGGCGCATCCTTCTATCTCCCCTTCACTGATGAGTGCGTACTCGAAATCACCGATGACAAAATAATCGTTAGGATTCCAGAAGGTTTAATAGAATGAGTGAGAACGGTCTTATCGAATTAACCAGATCTTATAATAGCTTTGAAGCACACAGCATTAGAACCCTACTCAATTCATATGAAATTGAATGTTTCATCATGGATGAAAATCACATAAGGAACGGGTGGCATATGTCATTAGCCATCGGCGGTATAAGAATTATGGTGATGAAGAGCCAATACTTGGCAGCAAAAGAGATACTACAGAAATACCATTCCCAAGAAAATTCTGCTAAAGAAACAAAGCCTATTCTGCCAAATACGCTTTTTGGAAAGATAAAGTGTTCGATTTCAACGCTTGTCTTTTTTCTAACAGGATTACCCTTTGTACTAAAACTGAAAAACAAAGATAAAACCAAATCAAAATAATCGTTGCAATTCCCGAAGGATTATGTGAATAAAGCACCTCTTAAGGTGGTGTGTTATGAGTATATCTAGCTTTGAAGACAGAACATTTGGCGAATTGAGTGCTGACGTTTGGTTGCGCGCTATTCAAAATGCCAAAAAGAAAAACAAGGCTGTCCAACCAACAACTGCAATAGTTCCGACAGGATCATCACCTCAGCCGATGAGAGAAGCTTTAAGAAGCGAAGCCTATCTGGAAAAAGCGCAAAAAATTGTTCAGGGCGTCGCGTTTTTCACCATGGATGATTACGCCTATCGCGACGCAAATGATGGCGTTATAAGAGTTTTGCCTATGGATGACCCACGCTCCTATGCCGCGGAACACAAACGCGAATTGTTTGACCCGCTTGGTGTCGATGAAAGTTTACGGTTTTATTTTGAACCTGCCGCCAATGCGCAATCGGAAGCAGATCGATTGGAAGCGATTATGCGTGAAGATGTAGTGAAGACAAGCGTCCTGTTAGGCAGCATGGGCGAGTATGATGGGCATATCGCCTTTCACCTTCCCGGCGTTCCGGCCAACACGGGTGCACATGTTGGCGAAAGAAGTGATGATATTGATAAGCAAAACAGTGGACATTGCGGAGACCTGGGAACCCCGACCCATTTTGTAACCCATGGCGCACGCACATTTATGAACGCCAACGAAGCCATTTTTTTGGCGAACAACAGAAAAATAGATATTTTAAAGGAAGCCATATTGGCACAGAAACAAACTATCGATTTGCCGATTACTTTATGTCTTCACAATCCCAACCAAACAGTAAAAATTGTAGCCGATAGAGCACTAGGCGAGGCTTTAACATCCGTAAGAAGCCATATCCCTAGAAATGTCAGTGTTTACGCCGCGCAGTTAACCTAACGAAAACACCTTATACTGCATCATATTGTTTTCGGAATTCGACATATCGTCTTTCAGGATTTTCGCGCCCAGCTTCTCGGCCGCATCAATCGGACCGAGCGCCGCTTCATCCTGACGATTGCGCCCCACCACATGCACGACGGCGGCATGCGCATCTTCAAACTCAACGCGCTCCAACCCCATATCATCAATCGCACCGCTGCATTGATCCAGCGCGAGCGCGTAGGAATAAACTTTTTTAACCTTGCTTTTACTCGCCGACGGGCCGGCAATCAGAGCATGGTAAATTGGGATACTGAAACCGCCTTCCTCATTCAGATCTAAGCCACGTGCCTTCAAATCATGTAACACAGACTGCACAGGTTCAGTTTTGCCGATAATCGAGTTTTCATAAGGAACAACAACCTTATCGATGCTTCCATCAATTAAAGCTTCAAATAACGCATCAAACGCGCTAAACCCCTTATAATCATGTGTGTCAGGGTTGAAGGCATAGGCAAAAGCCCGATACCCGTTACCACCCACACCACCATGACCGCCTATCGTTATTTTCTGGCTCATTTTTGCCTTCAAACGAAATTATATTTTATATAACGTATATCAATGCAACCATGGCACGTCAATATTTTAACGCTATTTCCGGAGATGTTTCCGAGCTCGCTCGGGCACTCTTTGGCCGGAAAAGCTTTGGATCGCGGCGACTGGTCCTATAACGCCATCAATATTCGCGATTTTGCGCAAGGGCTTCACAAATCCGTTGATGATACGCCTTATGGTGGCGGTGCGGGCATGGTGATGCGTGCAGACATTATTGAAAAGGCTCTGCTGTCCGTCGAAAATCCGGGACGGAAGATTTACCTTTCCCCGCGCGGCAAACCACTTAAACAAGAACTGGTGAAGGATTTGGCCGCCACTCCTGCCCTCACCTTGCTCTGTGGTCGCTATGAAGGTGTGGATCAACGTGTTTTGGATGCGTATGAGTTCGAAGAGATCAGCATTGGCGATTATGTGCTCTCAGGCGGAGAGCCGGCCGCACTGATCCTCATGGATGCTTGTATTCGTCTTCTTCCAGACGTAATGGGCAATAAAGACACACCCGATAATGAAAGCTTCGGAAGCGCGACAGGCGGGCTTTTGGAATATCCGCATTATACGCGCCCGGCTGAGTGGACTGCATCGAACGGGAACACATACGACGTGCCGGACGTTTTAAAGTCAGGCGATCACTCGAAAATAGAAAATTGGCGCAAACAGCAATCCGAAGAAATCACTAAGGCCGTGCGCCCAGATTTGAAGACGATCTAAGAGACCATCTATAGGCGATCATAGATGTACCATATGCGTCTCTCGTTACAGGCATTGCTGTCGTTTGACCGCCCAGCTTTTCATAAAAACGTCTGGCTTGATCATTGTCTGATTCAGTAATAAGCCTCATATGCTCATATCCTGTTTCTCTTAGCTCTTGTGCAGCAGTACTGAAAAGCGACGTCCCTAAACCTCTTCCCTGTGCCTCTTCAGCAACATACAAATATCGTATTTCACCTGTATTTTCTGCGCGCGCTATTTGGCTTAAACGATTTAAACTTGATAAATCTTTAAATCTAATTCGCCTCGCAAGTTCATGTAGCGGTGTAGGTGAGAGATTAGGACCAAAAAAAACAAAAGCATTTAAATTATCTCCATCAAAAACTCCGATAGCCCTCTCGGATTTTTGTGTTTCATCACAAGCCCCCTTCATAATGTGGGATAACATTTCTTCTGCT
>JBCCLQ010000191.1:0-3274 GCA_039026795.1 Pseudomonadota bacterium | reverse complement strand
CAGGATTTGTTTGATTTTAACGTAGTGGCCGATGCAATAGCCGAGAAGATGATCGCGCGTCATCCGCATGTTTTTGGTGAAGAAGCTGCCCAAAACGCTTCGGACGTGAATGAGATTTGGGATCGGCAGAAGGACAAAGAGCAGGGAGAACAGACAAGCGCGTTAGACGGTGTAACAATTGGTTTGCCTGCCCTGCTCCGCGCACAAAAACTTCAAAAACGTGCCGCGCGTGTTGGTTTTGAATGGTCTGATACGGACGGTGCAATCTCAAAACTTGAATAAGAAATTTCAGAAATTAAATAGGCATACACTGAAAATGATCTTGATCATTTGGAAGAAGAGCTGGGCGATGTGCTGTTTTGTGTCGTGAATTATGCGCGTATGCAGGGCATAAATTCTGAAGAAGCTTTGCGCAAAGCAAATAGCAAATTTATTAAACGTTTTAGTAGTTTAGAGAATGATCTTAAAGCCAATAATATTGAGATATCTGAAGCGTCTCTAAAGACTTTGTTGGAGTATTGGGAAAAACAAAAAACAAAATAAATCAGCTAAATATCTTTTTATCTTCAATGTATTCATGAAGAAAAAGTTCGTGAACACTGTTCCATATGTTTTTATCGCTGGCTGCCAGAATACCACCCATTGCTGCTTGTGGTCCGTATTCGCTATCGTCCCATTTTCGTAAATAACCTCCCGCTTCGTTTAAAATCAAAGCCCCAGGTAAGTGATCCCATGGCTTTGTGCGCGTATAAACGGCGTATTTAGACGTCCCTTCAAAAATATTCAGATACTCATGAGCGCAGCAGAACAACGCATCAATGCTGCCGAGTTGATCGCGCTTACTGTCGACTTCTTTACGGATTTCCTTGGGCGCAAAACGTGTGCTGATATAGCCCTGAATATCAGTTAATGGGGCATTGGCATCCGGTATGGCCGTGGTTTTAGCGTTGAGTGAGGCACCCGCCCCCTTCTCTGCCATCGCAGCGCGTTTGCCCGGGATATCATAAATCCAGGACTGTACGGTTTCGCCTTTGTGAACAAGGGCTACCATAGTACCGAACACCGGTTTTCCGTGTGCGAAATTGTGCGTACCATCTACTGGGTCAATCACCCAATACGTTCCGTCATCATTGAGCTGTTCTATTGATTTTTCGTTTCTGGAAATGGCTTCTTCGCCCAAGGCAATTGAGCCCGGGATCAGGTCTTCGAAAAAACACTCTAGTTCCTGTTCTGCTTCAATGTCGGCAATTGTGACAAGGTCGGACGGACTTGTCTTTGTTTTGATATCTTTAGACGCGAGGCTTTGGAAGCGCGGCTCTATTTTATCTGCTGCAATCTCTTTAATGGCTTCTAAAACCGTATTCGGGTCAATCAAGATTGATGACATGCGTGTCTCTATCCTCTTCGGTTGCCGGATGGATATCAAAATGGGTGATAAACCGACTCATTTCGTCTGCTGCGAGCTTAACATGAATGGCGACGTCTTCCATTCTGTCTTCGCGTTCAATCACGCCTCCATGCTCATAGAGCCACGACAAGGCCTCTCCTTTATCGTGTGAGACATAAAACCAATGCTCGACCTGCAAATGGTTCAGTTTTTCAGATAATGTGTTGAGCAGGTTGTTGAGCCCCTCTCCCGTTATGGCTGAAACTGCTTCGATATGCTTTTTCCTCTGTGCTGCTGATAGTGCGCTGTCTTTGTCTTCTTCATCTAGGGTATCTATTTTATTCCAGACTTCAATGACGCGCTTATCGGCTTCGTAATCGATATCCAGATCGTTCATAACATCTATGACATCCTGCTTTTGAGCCTCCGTATCTTCGCGCGCAATATCGCGGACATGTAAAATGATATCTGCGTATTGAACCTGTTCTAATGTGGATCGAAAAGCGGCGATTAAGGAAGTTGGGAGATCGGAAATAAACCCAACCGTATCAGCCAGAATAACAGATTGGCCATTCGGCAATTCCAACTTACGCATTGTTGGGTCAAGGGTAGCGAACAACATATCTTCAGCCATAACGTCAGCCTTGGTGAGGGTATTAAACAATGTGGATTTGCCAGCATTGGTATAGCCGACAAGCGCAATAATCGGAAATGGTACACGCTCACGTGCTTTACGGCCTAAATCACGGGTCTTTTTCACGCTTTCCAGCTGTTTTTTGAGCGATGTAATGCGATCTGCAATCAAGCGGCGGTCAATTTCGATCTGTGTTTCACCGGGACCGCCCATGAAGCCTGCTCCACCGCGTTGTCGCTCCAAGTGGGTCCATGAGCGTACCAAGCGCGATTTTTGGTATTCGAGCGCCGCCAATTCAACCTGAATGCGCCCTTCTTTGGTGGAAGCCCGTTCGCCAAATATTTCCAAAATCAAACCGGTGCGGTCAATGACTTTACATTTGATGGCTCTTTCCAAGTTCCGCTGTTGCACAGGGCTAAGAGCATGATTAATGATAACGACATCGGGCTTCAGCTCCGCGCAGTTCTCAGCAATGCGCTCAACAGTCCCCTTCCCTAACAAATGGGATGGGCTTGGTTTTTGAATATTGAGAGACTCTGATGCGCAAACTTCCAAATCAATCGCTGATACAAGCGACGTAATCTCTGCCAATTCATCTTCGACAGAGCGTTTGTCAGATTGTTTCTTCTGTCCCAGATTCAGGACAGGATGGATCACATAAGCGCTTTCACTCATGTAATTCTCTTGGACATTATAGCGTTAAAATTATTCAGCAGATGCTTCTTCGCTTGCGCCTTCTGACGCTTCCTCTTCATCATAAAGCTTCAGAGGTCCGCCGGGCATAATGGTTGAAATCGCATGCTTGTAAACAAGCTGCACATGCGAGTCACGGCGCAGTAGCATGGAAAAATTATCAAACCAGGTGACGACACCCTGTAATTTGACCCCATTCACAAGAAAGACCGTTACGGTCATTTTTTCTTTTCGGATTTTGTTTAAAAACACATCCTGCACGTTTTGATTTTTTTCCGGCATCTTTTATTTTCCTTAATTTTGGCCCTTTTTATGTGGTGCAAACTTTTATTACCCAAGCCTAAGCCATTCAGCAAGCTTTCTTTTGTTCGGTTTTTTTATTAGATATACCTAATAATTCCATCATTTCGCTATAATCATTAAAAACGTATTTGGGCTCATGTTCGTCGATCAAGTCCTGCATGTCTCTACGCCTTGTAATCAACGCACAATCACATTCAAAATCATTGGCGCATTTCATATCTGTTTCCGTATCACCCACATACAAAACATCCTGATTT
>JBCCLQ010000190.1:0-3299 GCA_039026795.1 Pseudomonadota bacterium | reverse complement strand
TTGAGTGTTTTAGGGGTTCCGAATTCCTGCAGATACTCTTTGGATGCACAAATATGGAACTTCAATGTCGTTAAATGCCTTTGGATCAGATCTGGTTCCTGTGGTTCATATAGGCGGATACCCGCATCAGCTTCGCGCATGCCCAGATTGAGAACACGGTCATCCAACAAAATGCTGAGCTGTATGTTCGGATTATTGTGATGGAATTTAGCCAAACGCGGTGCCAGCCAGGTAGAGCCGATAAAGCTTGCTACAGTGATGCGTAAAGGTCCTTGCGCCAGTTGACGTGAGTCGGACAACTGTCCTTCAATCATCGCCAGTTTGCCAAAGATTTCCTTGGCGGCTTTTTCCAGAATTTCCCCTTCTTCGGTTAGGAGTAACCCGCGGGCATGACGATGAAAAAGCATCACGCCAAGACTGTCTTCCAAGGAACTGATTTGTCTGGATACAGCAGATTGGCTGAGATTCAGCTTTTCCCCTGCGTGGGTGAAAGACCCAGCCTCTGCGACGGCGTGAAATATGCGTAATTTGTCCCAATCCATAGAGATTTATTTACTATATATCACTCCGGCTGAATAGCCCCTTTGCAATCATCAGATATCACGCCGATACAATCCAAAGAGCCTTTTTCTGAGATCTCGCGTACCTTAGACAAGATAGGAAAACGAATGTCATTCAAATAGCCGCGTGCACCACAATAATAATTTTTGCATTTTGATCCTTCAGGGGTATTTACGACGATGTCCTGATCTTCAATTGTAATATCAAGGAGGCACGTTCCCATATTATCAGGCAAAGTTTCGGAGTACTGCCAACCGTTTTCAACTTTTTGTGCCTCTTTACGCATGTAACACGTATGTCCGTTGAAGAAAGACAAAGAGATTAGGAAATCCAAACTGGAATCATCGTTCAGAAGAAAACCTAAATGATTGGCTGATGTGAAAGGCTCAACGCACATACCATTGTCATGTAAAAACCTGTTTGGGCCTTCACATTTTTCACCCTCATCCAGAGGAACGATCATCGCGTTTTCATGTTGTGTTTCATATAGACCGTTTAAATTTACAACATCTGCTTTGGCGGGATTGCAAAACCCGATTAAAGCTATGAACGTTGTAATAAAAAGTCTCATTATTCTGCTGCTTGTTGCTCCGCTTGAGGGGCGTTCATTTCAGCGAGAAATTTATCGGCTTCCAGCGCGGCCATGCATCCCATACCAGCAGCTGTAACAGCTTGGCGATAGATTTTATCGGCCACGTCGCCGGCTGCAAAAACACCAGGAATGTTTGTTTCTGTGGTTCCAGGTTCAACTTTCAGATATTTTTCGCTGTCCATGTCCAGTTTGTCGACGAATAATGATGTGGAGGGATCGTGTCCGATGGCAATAAAGACACCGT
Organism: Pseudomonadota bacterium; assembly: GCA_039026795.1. Taxonomy (GTDB): domain Bacteria; phylum Pseudomonadota; class Alphaproteobacteria; order Micavibrionales; family Micavibrionaceae; genus JAUHXT01. The sequence continues at coordinate 1,902 of JBCCLQ010000190.1, read as the reverse complement.
CCAGTTCCAGCTCTTTTTCTTCGTTTGTTTTGACGTTTTTAATACGCATGCCGGTTACTCCGGGAGTAGGCGCTGTGCCCAAAATTTCCTCAACAACATGATCCCATTCAAACGAGATTTTATCATTGGCAAAGAGGCGTTCCTGTAAAACCTTTTCTGCACGCATTTCATCGCGGCGGTGAATGATTGTGACATGCTCACAAATGTTGGCGAGGAATAAAGCTTCTTCGGCCGCCGTGTTTCCACCACCAACGATGGCAACTTTTTTGCCTTTGAAGAAAAATCCGTCACAGGTTGCGCAAGCGGATACACCAAGGTTTTGAAATTTGGTTTCGGATTCCAGTCCCAACCAACGTGCTTTTGCACCGGTGCAAATGATCACTGTATCGGCGGTGTAGGTTATGCCTGAATCTGTTTTGGCTGTGAATGGGCGGTTTTCAAAATCGACATCCGTGACCAGATCGTGCACCATTTTTGTACCGACATGTTCGGCCTGTGCCTTCATCTGATCCATCAACCATGGTCCCTGAATCACATCGGCAAAGCCGGGGTAGTTTTCAACATCTGTCGTAATTGTTAACTGCCCACCGGGTTCTAAACCCAAAATCTGAACAGGTTCCAGATTCGCGCGTGCGGCGTAAATTGCGGCTGTGTATCCGGCCGGACCGGAACCGATACTCAATACTTTTGTGTGAACTGTCTCACTCATTCCCAATAACCTATTTATTTCGATATTCTTTAAGTCTTAAAGCTATTTCATCGCGTTTTCAATTGCATCAGCAACCTTTTGCGCATCATTTAATGGTTCGTAAGTCCAATGCTCCAAGTTACCTGTAAATGGTTTCGCAATACCTTTTTTACGTATGTAATTATGAAACCTTAGAAATTTAGTATCACCAAGGCTTACCTGTAAACCTTTATCCATTTGGATAGTTTGTACTGGCTTTCCAGTTGTGGCAGCTTCGCAAATCATTGAAACACTATCTTCAGTCACTAAAATATGGTTCGCCCACGCCAACATTCCCAAATAGGGGTTGGGTGATTGGCCGTTCCAGAAATAGTTTTCATCATTATCCAGCGCGTCTTTCAATAGTTGTGTATTCTCTTCACCTGTGCGGCGTGATGTTGTGATCATCAAGCTTCCAGGCAAAGATTTTAATTTTTCAATTATTTTTTTTAATCGCTTATCTTTTAGAGTGTAGGTTCCAGATCTTCCTCCAATAGCTACAGCAATTCTTGGTGTGGGCATAGATTCAAAAATATGCGCAAAACTTAGCCTTGCTTTGTTTAATTGCTCTTCTGTAATTAAATTAGGAGCCCCAAGCGTTACAATAACATTATCGCCCCGAAGCTTATCGTGTTGAGGGACTGCAACTAAGTCAAAGTTTTCTGGATTTATGTATGGATCCATAAGTTGAACTGTAAACGTAGATCCTTTACTTTTATCTTTTATGTAACATGATGCACTAGTACTTTTTCTACCTCCGGCAATTACAAGATCTGGGTAAGGGGCATCGAATTGCGGAGAATAAATTCTTGAATAATCTGGCCTTAAGCATTGCGGCAAAGCTATCCAAGGATCTGAATAATTTATGTGTTTTATTTCATAGGAAACTCCCAAGGCTTCAGCCACGCCTACGCATTGATTTTCCGTTCCTGTTAAGCCGTCTTCAACCACTATCCAACAGGATTTGCTACTCATACTCATAAAAAGGCTTGCCTTTGTAATTTTGTAACTTTATACCACTTGAAAACGTACAGAGTAATTTTTTTTCACGTTTTTGTAATTTTATTTTATATAAAAAGTTTGGAAATATAGATGCCGCGTCGCATTAAGTTAGATAAAATAGATAAAAAAATCCTCAGAGACTTACAAAAAAATGGCCGCATGACCAATGTTGA
>JBCCLQ010000189.1:0-3345 GCA_039026795.1 Pseudomonadota bacterium | reverse complement strand
ATCGTTATAAGATGCAGCTACTCGATTCGTATCAGGGTCAATAGAAATACTGTTAAGGCGATTTCCAATACTCATTTCCTTTGCTTCTGCAAGCGCTGGTGTCTCAATGTCTGTCCCCTTCAGAGGGGGATAGACGAGCTGTTCCGTTTCCAAATTCCAAACCCGCAGGAGACCATCAATACTGCCGGTAATTACTTTGCAATCATCAGTGATAACGATGCAGGTTACTGCCCTACGTCCTTCCGTAGAAAGATCATCGAAGCTTGTAACTGGTTCACGTAGACGCTTGACAATTGTTCGAGATTCAATGTCCCATACAATCAAGTCACCGCTGCCGTAACCTAGAACTACATGGCCATTGGGCAGAATGGCTGATGCTAAAACAGGACTTTTATAATCATCAAGAACCCACTTAAGGCCTGAGCCTGGCTCTGTTAGCGTACTTTTCAAAGACCGAAACCAGGGCACTGATTTTTCAAGTGCCTGGTTGAGAAGCTTCTGGATTTTTGTATATTCTGTTTCTGCAAGACGCCCCCAAAGCTGGCTAGCAAGCTGATTGGGATGATTAGTCAGAATATTGGCAGAATTGCGCAGGATCTCTTGAATGATAGTGAGCGTTTTCCCAGTAAATAAAGGCTTGGCTAGCTCATAATCTGCGATTAAATCATCAAGGCCAAATTCCTCCAGCTTAGCCTCTATAAACGCAAAGCTAGTTAATAGTTTTCGAGCCGTTCTTTTGTTCTTTGCTTCTACTGCCTGCTGAATAGTATCACGGAGAACATTCAGTCTGTCTGCACGCGTTCGTTGATTCAGCCATTCAGCAACATTTTTCGTTTTCATGAAAATGGTGAAGTGACAAACAGCAATTGAGATAAATAAATTACTTATAAGATGAAAAACTAATCATCCTCATCATCGTCTTCTTCATCGCTAACGTCTAAGTCGCCAAACAAAGCAGCGCCATAGTTCTCTTTGATTTTGTTTATTCTGATTCGTGTAGCTTTAACGGTTTTTTCCTCACTCAAGAAATCATTGAAGCTCTCATGATAAATGATGAAGGTGTCTTCATCTTCGATAATTTCAATATGTAGGAATTGTCGCCAGCGCTCGAAATAACTTACAACTTCATTCTCTGATACATTACGTCCCACAGTGATTGTGGCATATCTGGCAATGGTTGTAATAGCTACCCAGCTATAAACAATCGTTAACAAATAGATGATGACTGCCTCAACATCAGAACGTTCTGGCCCAGTCATTCCCATGCGTTGCCAATGATCCCAATAATATTCATTCAATCCTAAGGGTAAGCTGTCCATGCTATCAAGATCTTGATAGATTCCACCTACAATACATTCAGGTAGAACATAGGATAAATACATAAAGTTTCGTTGACTGCGTTTAGTGAGCTTTGTGATGAACTCCTGCTCAGTATATTTTTTCTTGGCAAGCCACTTATGAATATCATCAGCATATTCTGGATATCGCTTGGGATTAAGGTAATGGCTAATATATATTTTGATATCGGCTATGATTTTACGACCAATCTCAGTTTTCTCATCATAGTCCAGAAAATCGAAGATCGCTTGATCACGACCAAAGCTAAGACGCCCTCGCAACTTTGAATCTCGTCGTCGAGTCACAAAAAAATATATATTTCTTGGGAGAATTTCTGGCAGATAAAGGATGTTACTCTCTTCTTGACCATCCTGTAATGCCACTTCGTCAAGAGCATCGATAACGATAACGAGCTTTTTCTCTTGTTTTTGAAGTTGCTCACTGGCAGCATCAATAATTTCTTGAAGGTAAGTACCATCTTCATAGTTCTCTAAAGATCTAATAGATTCATCAAGCCTGAAAAGATTGATAAGACGCGGACAAATATTTTGTAAAAATTGTTGTGCTGTGTTGGGGCCACCCTTTCTTCGATTAAAATGATAAAGGAAGTAGCGATTACCCTTATTTCTCTTAACTAACTCAGCCGCAATTGCTGACTTGCCTTCACCAGGATCACCTGCCAGGGTGAAATACCCCCTTTGATACTTCTTCTGAAAGGCCTCAAATTTGTCGAATACATATTGCCGACCAACAAAATTATCAGTTTTGTCTTTGATATAGCTAGAAAAGCTTATCTGGCGTTCTGCTTCTTTTTTTTGAGGCTTCTTCTTTGTGGCAACGCTGCGACTGCGGAAATCAGGTTTTGATATTATCTCATCAGGGTTCAATCCCAAAGCTTGGCATATGTCTCTGGCAGCTTTTCCGTCGATGTTTTCACCATTAAGGAATCGCCTAACTTGCGTCCGAACAGCATCTATACTTTCATCTGCCAAGGAATTTTTTGCTGAAATTCTCCTAGCTAACTCTGTTATATTATTCCTAAAAAGATCGCTGAATTTCTTGTATACCTTTTTCTCCTGGCCTTCTACAATACAAACACCCCGTGGTGCGCGTCGCTGCGACGGAGAGGAATTTGGCATGGAACCTGGCTGAGTAACACTCGCTCCATTGTATCCACATCGTCTATAGATACAGCGGATTAGTTATCAACCCAATTTTAAGATTCATTGCCATCTTGTAGGTTGCCAGGCAATAGACCAATATGCACCAGCGTGCGAAGCAGCAGATTGTCTGCTTGTTCACGCGTCTGCGGTTTTTTGAGTACATCTGCGCCCTTGGCTACGATCACCTGCTGCTCAAATTGCTGGCGGTTTGTGGAAGATTGCATATCATTGCTCCTAATCATCGCATCGACAGCAGGATTAACGACAAACTTGCCATACTGTTTGCGGGTGATGTTGTCGAGATCTAAATGTATATCGTGTAAGCGAGGAATTGGTTGATTCCCATCATTGTGACCTAGGGTGCTTAAAATTAAATCTTGCAGTAAAAGAGTATTTCCTAAATCAGAATCTCCTAGTGTGTGTTCAGACTTTTGTGGTTGCTGTGCTAAATCTGCAAGCGGAACATAAGGAATATTGAGAACTTCTTCAAAGGTTTCGGCAATACAAATAAGCCAAGCAGCACCGTAACTTTTCTCAAGCTGAGACTCTTTTTTGTCGCGTACTTGTCTAAATTCCTTGCTCTTGCCGGCTTGGGCAATCAGCCCCGCATCAGTACTTTTAATTAATGACCGCATCAGACGATTATAAATACGAACATTAAATAAATTCTCTATTTCTGGATCAGAATGCAAAGCTCTGGAGCGATTACGCAAAATCTGATCGACTGACTCAAGAGTTTTTTCCCCAACATCCTTTTGTTGTGAGAACCACTCTAAAAATGTCGTTCTGTATTCATATATGGTCACAGATGAAACTCTGTTAATTATTCAAATATCTACTTTTT
>JBCCLQ010000188.1:0-3370 GCA_039026795.1 Pseudomonadota bacterium | reverse complement strand
ATTCCTTATAGGATTATATTAACTGAGCAATCATTATTACTCTGCATCCCAAACTTGATTTGGGATCTCTTTCAAAAAGATCCTGACTTTCGTCAGGATGCAGTTTTAGGAAAATCGAGCGTTGCGCTAGACTTCGCTCCTCCAGCAATGACAACTAGGAAAAACTGAAAACCAATAAAAACAAAGGGATAGCACCCCCCACCCCCCTTGAAATGACGGAACGAAATGACGAAGATGAAAAACGCATTAAAATCAGATAGTTGGAACGAAAAAAAACAACAGGCCGCCGGGTGGTTTAAGGACCTGCAGGCACAGATTATTGCGGAGTTTGAAAAACTCGAAGACGAACTCTCAGGCACCAAACACGCCGATTTAAATCCGGGACGTTTCGAAATAACCCCTTGGGATCGCAGCGACTTAAAGGATCAAGCTCAGAGTGAATCTGATCTTCACGGCGGTGGGCAAATGGCGGTAATGCGCGGGCGTGTGTTTGAAAAAGTCGGCGTAAATTTCTCCGAAGTCTACGGCACGTTCTCCGAAGAGTTTCGCAAACAGATTCCGGGCGCGGCCAATGACGGGCATTTCTGGGCATCCGGCATTTCATTGGTCGCACACATGCAATCCCCCCTCGTTCCGGCTGTGCACATGAATACCCGCATGATTGTCACATCCAAAAGCTGGTTCGGCGGCGGCGCAGACCTGACACCGATGATCCCTGATGATCAGGATACAGCAGACTTTCATGCGGCGCTCAAAGCCAACTGCGACGCGTATGATCCGTCTTACTATAAAGAGCATAAAGAATGGGCTGACCGCTATTTCTTCTTACCTCACCGCAATGAACCGCGCGGGGCTGGCGGTACATTCTACGATTATCTCGATACAGGCGACTGGGAAGCCGATTTCGCCTACACGCGCGGAACAGGCACGACATTCAAGGAGATTTACCCGCAAATCGTGCGCAGACACATGAATAAGGATTGGAGTGATGAGCAGCGCGAACATCAGCTCGTCCGCCGTGGCCGCTATGTCGAATACAACCTCCTCTATGACCGTGGCACGCAATTCGGCCTCAAAACAGGCGGCAATACGGATGCAATTCTGATGTCCATGCCCCCTGAAGTGAAATGGCCGTAAACTCAACACCAGAAAAAAATAGGTAAAGCTTCGATTTTTCTTGCATAATGGCTCGTTTTTACCTAAAAAAGCGACAAATAAGCGTTTTCGTAAAACTTGTAGAGGAGTGTGTTATGAAATTTGACTCTGCTCAAATCTTTAGAAAAGACGCCAATACAGTCACTGTGGCTACTTCTAAAAATCAAACTAAAGTGGTACCGAGGGCAAAACTTGATGGTGATCATCTTGCTTTTATCCAAAAAATGATTCGACAAGAGGTAAACGGAGATCAGGCTGAAGGCAGACGTTTGTTTGCTGCCTATGTTAATGCAGCAATTCAATCAAAAACTATTTTGTCTTCTGAAGGTGGTGCAAAACCTGTTATCCGTGATCCTGACTCAAGACATGCAGCCGGCATAAGACGTCGAATGGCCAGTCGTCTAGGTCTATAAAACAATCAAAAAATAGAGTGTGTGTAAAAATGAGTTTTATTTCATCCAAAGCTGCTGCGATTGACTTAAGCAAATTAGTTCCAAATTTAAGGAAATTCTGGCCATCAGCTATTAGCGAGCCTAAAACTTCTCAACCATCAGTGGATGAGCTCTTTCGGCATGATATGTGGGACAGAGGGCGCAACGATATCTTTGCCGATGCAGTGATCGCTCGCGTAAATAAAGATTTCCCATCATTAACAGGTAATGATCGTGAAATCGCATTAAAGCATGTTGCAAGAACACATGAAAACTATGGAATTCCAGCGAAAGGTCACCCACTTGTGGTCAAAATGGGCAAAGTGAATGAGAAACCTAAACTAGCGGCTTAGTTCTTGTTCCAGCCATTCTCTTTCGAGCTGTTTGAGTTTTTTACCGAGTTCTGGGCCCGGTTTATGGCCTTGCTTGATCAAATCCTCGCCAGTCATTGGGAACTTCGGCGCTTCCCAATTTTCTAATATGTCACACGTTTCAGCTGTTAGCTCCTGCCAATCCTTTGCCGCAAATAGATATGCAAGTTGGGCAGTAAAATCATTGTCTGTTTTGTAAATCATTCTCTTGATCGATTTGTGGGATAAATCAAATCCATCAAGTGATGCACATAAGGATTCAAATTGCTTTTTCTGCGCATTCGAAAACGTCATACGCGTTTCCAATACGGACAAATGCTTCACGTCAAAAGCGGATAAAATAACGAGCGATGACATCGGATCGACATGCGCAAAATCATAATATCGACCCAGAATTTTTAGATCATGTTTCACATGAAACAGTTCAGGTAAAATATTGTTTTCAAATAAAGTTTTTAAAACCAAAATTGGTTGGCTTGCAGACAGTAACTTAAGTACTTCTTGCGTAATACGTTCTTTGGATAACTCCCCAATTTTATTCGCAAGTTTTCCACAGGCTGAAAGAGCCTCTTGATCCATCTCACCTTGGCCAAACCACGCGTGAAACCGGAAAAAACGCAAAATACGCAAATAATCCTCACGGATGCGTTGTTCCGCATCACCGACAAAGACAACATGGTTCGCTTCCAAATCTTCAAAGCCTTTACGCGTCGGATCAAACACATTCCCATTCAGATCCATGAGCAGTGTGTTCATGGTAAAATCTCGACGCTTTGCGTCCTCTAGCCAGTCAACGGAGAACTCTACAACGGCGCGCCGACCATCTGTTTCAACATCCTTACGCAAGGTTGTGATTTCAAACGGCTTTTTATTGATCACAGCAGTCACTGTTCCATGATCAATACCAGTTGGAATTGCTTTGATGCCCGAGGCTTCCAATTTTTGAATAACAAATTCCGGCCTATGCTTGGTCGCTATGTCGACATCTGTTGCTTCACGCTCAATCACAGCATTACGCACACAACCGCCGACCAGCAAAGAGTCGCCGCCTAGCGTAGCGATAACCATCTTTAACTCTGTACTATTCAACCAATCCGGCAGATTTATAGTTTTCTTGGGCTCCATAACGCTCTAAATTAAATGAATATCCGAATAATTACGACCCCAAAGGAAAGGCTTAAACCGTGAGCGCATCAACTTCCGCAAAAAATATCGAAACCCAGATCGAAAAAACGGCGCAAAAGCTAAACGATGCCAAGGCAGAGATCGGCAAAGTCGTTTTTGGCCAAAACACTGTTGTCGATCAGACCCTGATTACGTTGATGGCTGGTGGTCATGTTCTTTTGATCGGTGTTCCGGGCCTCGCTAAAACACTCTTGGTTGAAACGGTCGCAGATGTTTTCGGACTGTCCT
>JBCCLQ010000187.1:0-3385 GCA_039026795.1 Pseudomonadota bacterium | reverse complement strand
CACGCGGGTAAGTTTGTTGCCATTGTATCGCACCATTTTCATCCAGCTTCACGGCCCAACCAGCCAGGCGTCCATCATCCAATCTGATTTGCCCACTGGCCATATAAGATTGATCATCCAGCGCATGTACATTGTGAAAGAACGTTACAATGCCCGGGCGATAGGCTCTACGCCAAACCGTATTCCCGTTTTTAGTCAGCTTGTAGACCAGTCCGTAAGTATCTTCGATATTGTTTTGACTATGATACTGCGCGCCAATAACAAACCCTTTGCCGTCATGGCTGGGTACAATCGAAACAGCATCTATATCTGCACCCGCTTCAATAATTCTTTTGCGGTTGATGAGCTTACCGTCCTTGGAATAGTTGGATAAGAAAATACCGCGGTTTTTGCCAGAACGTGTATTTCCAATGGCTGCAAAACCATCTTTTGTTTTTGTAACACGCACCAACGGATGGTCTTGTTTTAAATCCTCACGCGTTTCCCAAATCGTATCGGCACGATCATTCAATTGCGCGATCATGGGTTTATAAACATCGTCTTCTTCACCGATTGTAAAATCACCGGCAACGACAACATTTTCATTATCGACCATGACTATATCGGAAAAACGTTCGTACCCAATATCACCATACAGCATGTCCCACGCACGACGATTACCGAAGCTTGGTGGTTTGAGACGTACAATCATCTCTTCTGTGATATTACAATCCTGCGCGATTGCAGGAGCCGGCAGAAAAGCCAGCACCAAAAAACACAGTATGATTTGTCGTAAATGATCCACAGTCATTATTAGCCCGTTTTGAAGCTTCGTTGCGTCTAGTGTAGGGCGCTGATATAAAAAAGTCACGTCATCAACGTAAAATGGACGGTTCAAAATTGTTAATGTCTGCAGATAACAAGCCATTGCGGATTATCATCGTTAGTGATGCCTGGCATCCCCAAGTGAATGGTGTTGTCCGCACTTATGAACATATTACAGACGAGCTAAAAGCCATGGGACATGAGGTTTTGGTGGTTGGTCCGGCAGATTTCCCTATGCGCATGCCTTTGCCGGGTTACAGCGAAATCCAACTCGCTCTTTTCCCAAGACTGCGTTTAGCCAAAATGATCAGGGAATTTAACCCCAACCATTTGCATGTCGCAACGGAAGGGCCACTGGGCTGGGCAGCTAGAAATTATGCCAAAAAGAAAGGCATTCATTTCACTACCTCCTATCACACACATTTTCCTGACTATATTGCCAAGCGCGTCAAAAAATATATTCCTTTCCTCGCGCGCCCAGCGAAAAAGCTTGCTTTCATGCGCATCCGAAGATTTCACAACTCAGGTAGCGCAATGTTTGTCGCCACCAATTCTCTGGAACGCGATCTGAAACGTATGAAATTCGAGGCACCGATGTACCGTCTGACACGCGGCGTTAAAATTGATCAGTTCCAGCCTGGTGAAAAAAATCTGTTCCATGATTTACCGCAACCCGTTGCTCTTTATGTCGGGCGTGTGGCCATTGAAAAAAGCATTCATAAATTTCTGGAAATGGATTGGAAAGGATCGCGCATCGTTGTTGGTGACGGACCCTCCATGTCCTATTTTAAAAAACGTTATCCGGATGCGCATTTCGTAGGCAAAAAGGAAGGGAAAGAGCTAGCCGATCATTATCGCTCCAGCGATGTGTTCGTGTTCCCGTCCAAAACCGATACTTTCGGTATAGTCATTATCGAGGCCTTGGCCTGCGGTATTCCGGTGGCCGGATATGATGTTACTGGCCCGCAGGATATTCTGACTGAGCCGTATTTAGGCGCCATCGATGATGATCTAGGCACCGCAACACAAAAAGCACTCTTAGTCGGTAATCCAGAACAACGCCATGCCTTTGCCAAAGAGAATTACAGCTGGCGTGAAGTTGCGAACCAGTTTGTGCGTGCCATCCACGAAACCGCCTGATTTATCCACAAACAGGCCTAAATTTTTGTCCTGTAGACACCTTTGCCATTGTTGCAACGCGAAACTGCGTTACACTTTTAAAAGTATGCATCTATAACCTTTTTCAGGTTGACATTCCTTGCCCTCGGATACAGTTACGCATCACCGCTCTATCTTCATTTCCGATTTCCACATCGGGGCAAAAACGTTTAATGCCCCTGCCCTGCTCGACTTTTTGAAACGCAATGAGTGTGAAACACTTTATTTGGTGGGTGACATTATTGATGGATGGAAGCTGCAAAAACGCTGGCTGTGGACCGAAACCACCAATCAAATTTTTGATGAACTGGCACGCAAGGCCGATATGGGCACGCAAATCATCTATCTGCCCGGCAATCACGATGATGCTGTACGTTTTATCCCGGTTTTAAAACGTCTACGCTTCACCCGCCATTTGGGTATCAAAATCACAAATTCTATTATTCACAAAACAGCTGATGATCGTAAATTTCTTGTTATGCATGGCGATCAGTTCGATACCAAAATCTTATCTGAACCTGTTTTAAAGGCTCACCACAAAGCCTCTGATTGGTTAAACGCACTGTTCCAGAAATTTACAAACCAGGAACAAACCTATATCGAAATTAATGGACAGGTAAAAAGGTTCTCTCTTGCCAAATATTTAAGTAAGCATGGCCGACTGGCAATACAGGCACTTAATAACTTTGAAGGGCTAGTTTATAAAACCGTTCAATCCAAACATGCGGACGGTATTATATGTGGTCATACGCATGTGTCTTGTATAAAAGCTATTAAAGACATTGTTTACATTAACACCGGAAGCTGGCTTCGGTCAGGCAACACAGCTGTTGTTGAAGATTATAACGGACAAATGACATTGTTGGATTGGGATGACGTTTACGGCATGGAAACCGATCAGTTGGCTTTTCCAATTTTTGCACAAACAGAGACAAACGATATTCACTTCTATCCCGACGCAATACGCTACCGCCCTGTTACAGAATTGCTCGTCAAAAAAATTAAAAAACTTTGGGCGCCGCAATCTGAAACTGCCATCGCCCCCCAAACCATGCCAAACATACTAATCACGCGCATTGAAACAGGAATAAACAGTCTTATTTCACTTCCCACAATGGGAACTTTAGTTTATGACAACAACCACTAACCCCATGAGGTAACATTATGGCCCATATACTCCTTGCCGAAGACGACGCCAGCATGCGTCAATTCCTAACTGCTGCTCTGGAACGCGTCGGTCACAAGGTCACCCCATGTGAAGATGGCCTACATGCCTTAAAAGAGGCCGAAGACAATAGTGACGATATTGATCTACTTCTCGCTGATATTGTGATGCCGGGCATAGACGGGATTGAGCTTTCACAGCGTATTGCAGACTTGAACAGCGATATTAAGGTTGTGTTTATTACAGGGTTTTCCGGTG
>JBCCLQ010000186.1:0-3397 GCA_039026795.1 Pseudomonadota bacterium | reverse complement strand
CGCGGCGCAAACGCTCGGCCACGAATTTGGCTTTTTCATCCCCCACATCCGGTAGCAAAGCGATGAACTCTTCACCACCCAATCGCGCGACAAGGTCAAAGGACCTCAGGTTATCCTGAATACGTTCTGAAAAAACCTTCAGGATTTCATCACCTACATTGTGACCGTAAGTGTCATTGATATTTTTGAAATGGTCGATATCCATCATCAAAACACCAAGTGACTTTTTACTAGTTTTGTTTTTTTCCAACAGTTTCTGCAAGTGCACTTCGAAATAGCGGCGATTATACAAGCCGGTCAAGTCGTCTGTAAGAGCCATAGATAAACTGATTTCAAATGTGGAACGCAAGCGTTCCTGAAAACGCTTACGCCTGACTTGCGTACGCACCCGGGCAAGCAGTTCATTGCGGTCAACAGGTCGTAAGATGTAATCATGCGCACCAATTTCCAAACCATGTGCGACGCGCGACATATCATCTTGCCCGCCGATCATCAAAATCGGCACATGGCGTGTGCGTTCGGCTGAGCGCAAATGTGACACCAAGCGGAGGCCGTCTTCGTTTTCCAGGTTCAAGGAAATAACGAGCAGGTCGTAATCCGCTTCACCGATTTTTTCCATCGCACTCGCGCCTGTTTCCGTCACGATCACGACATCTTTGTCTTCGGCCAATGTCTCTACAAATTTTTCGGATTCAAAGCTTTGATCTTCAACCACCAGAACACGCGCGCCTTCTGCAGACTCACTCATCACGGTCGCATTTTCATCGACAACGCCCAACTGGCTGGCTGTGTTTTCACGCGTGCGCCATTCATCAACGGTCATTTTCAAACGTACCAGAGAGCGCACACGCGCCATCAACGCTGTGTCATTCAAAGGTTTACTCAAGAAATCATCAGCACCTGATTCAAGACCACGGACACGATCGGCGGCATCCGTAAGAGCCGTGACCATTACGACCGGTATATGGGATGTATCATTATCTTCCTTGATAATTTGACAGACCTCAAAGCCATCCATTTCCGGCATCATGACATCAAGTAAGACAATATCCGGGCTTTCTGTTTTGACTTTTTCGAGTGCTTCTTTGCCGCTGGTTGCGGTCAACACATCGTAATACTCACTTGTGAGTTTGGCTTCGAGGAGCTTCACATTTGGCAAAATATCATCAACAACAAGAACGCGGGCTGACATAGTTATTCCTGTCCTTCTTCTGATGATTTTTCAGTGTCGTTATCATCACCCAGATATTTTTGAACGACTTCGAGGAATTGCGTTACTGCTATCGGCTTGGAAATATAATCTTCGCACCCGCCTTTGCGGATTTTTTCTTCATCGCCCTTCATGGCAAAGGCCGTCACAGCGATGACAGGCACGTCGGCGAGCTCTTCATCATCCTTCAGCCATTTGATGACATCCAGACCCGAGACTTGCGGCAATTGAATATCCATCAAAATCAGATCCGGGCGCGTCTCCTTCGCCAGATCGAGCACATCCATACCGTTATTACATTTGATTGTTTCGATGCCGTGGGCTTCGAGCAGGTCATTGAACAATTTCATGTTCAATTCGTTATCTTCGACGATCAGCACTTTTTTGGCCGCAGAATCCTTATCCTGCGCCTTATCAGCGTTTTTATCGTCCTTTTTGTCGTTCAGATCAGCCAAACCCGTCCCTCTTTTTCATACTCAGCTTAACAGGCGATATCTTGCCAAAGTATTAAATTATATTGTTTTTTATGAGGGACTTACAAGCCCCATAAGCCTAACAGAAATGTGTTATGGAGCAGAACTCTCCTGCTTGCAGACTTCCGGCTCCAGCTTCTCCAAAGCCACCAGTTTTTGAGTCACGGAAAAATCGTCATATTCGATCAACATATCCGAAATCACACCGTTTTCATGAAACACCATCGACATTTCGTAATCAGCAGCAGATTCAGGGTTATTTTCGGGGAAAACGGCCATACGTATGTTCCAGGATTGTGTATTCAGCAGGCTCATATCCAAATCCTCGGACGCTTTAATCAAGGCCATGGCATTTGCCGGCCCGCCAATAAATGTATTGATTTCAACCGGCCCTTCTTCATCGCTGCCGTCAAACACTGTTGCGGAGAAGAATTTCTTATCCTTTTTGGCATGTTTGATCATTTCGATTGTATGGCCCATGGGGAAAAGCGTTTCAGGGTGTAAATCATAGGCCAAACCTTTGGGGACAGAAAATGTGGCTTCGGCTAAATCCTTGTTGATTTCGGCATGGCCGCGCAGCTCCTGATACATATTGCCGTCACGTTTGCGCCGCGAACTGAAATTAAACTCGCTGCCATCCATTTGCTCGAAAGTGGTGAAATCAGACGTAATGCGCATGCTCGGAGTGTCCGCATATTCATAGAACAGATTAAAGCGGTGGTCGGTCATATAAGCATCGCAGGATGACTTCCATTCGTAAAACATCTTACCGCTGATATTCAGAATCTGTGATCCGCTGCGCGTAGCCACCAAATCAATATCATACAGCGCTTTATGCGGCACGACCGTGATAGCTTCATCGGGTTTTTGTTCTTGCCCCATAGCCATGGCAGAGCCAAACGGAAGCACAATCAGGGTCGCGGTCATTAGGGAAAGGTGTCGAAATAAGCTCATATTATAAATCTATCATATTTTTATGGATTCAAGCTTATCACAGGGCAAAACATTCCGCCTAACCCAATCTGAACCATAGGCAAATCTATCTGCGGGGCGAGAAATACCACCCTTAAACCCGCCCTTACAAAAACCATAACACATTGAAATATATAGGTATTTCAGTGCGCATAAACTGGCATGACATTCGCAAGGATGAGAGCAGAGTAAATCGTGTGAACAGGGTAGTGCTTTATGAAAAGAATTATTGCTTCAGCCATGAGACGGCTTTCAAAACGGTCCAAAACGCCAACCCTCGGCCATCAGCCGATCAAACGGGCGGCGTCCAATCAAAACAAGTGGCTTAGCAATGCAGATGAGGTGTTTGCGTATCTGGAAAGAGACAAGAACGCATAGGGATTATTGGGAATTTTAGGAATTCAGTTCCGCCTGCCGCCCCTCCCTAACCGTGAACCCAACAGGCAGGCGAATAAGAACCCGGGACCTTCGGCTTACCCTCCGAAACCCGGGTTCGCTTTTTTTTGAGGGAACAATAAACATAAAAATATTTATTGACATAAAAATATGGGGCGCATAGAACCTTTTTGTGTTAGATAGAACGACGGATCTGAAGGCAAGTTTTAAACGGGGCAGAAAAGGTCTCTTTCCTTTCTTGTACCGGCGTATTTACGACTGGAAAAAACCAAAGTCTTTTTCTCTAAAAAAAAGAACACACGGCTTATCCTTATCTGAACAAACGGCATTTGAGGCTAATGCAATT
>JBCCLQ010000185.1:0-3406 GCA_039026795.1 Pseudomonadota bacterium | reverse complement strand
TTCATGGTTGTTTATCCTTCTTTTTCATTATTCGCATTTGTTGCACCTCAGGCGCATGCAGATAACCATGCCCAAGCAGCAGAAACAACAAAACCAACAATCATCGCGTTTCATTCCGACACATGCGGGAAATGTAAGATTCTAGGCCCGAAAATGACGGAAGCCATGTCATTGCTGAATGATGAAAAATTCAACACGGTGAAATTCGATTACACCAATAGAGACACAATCGCATCCAGCCAGACGTTGGCAGCTGAAAAAGGGTTAACCGAGATTCAGAAAAGCTATGGCGCGAAAACCGGTTTTGGTGTGATTGTAGACGGAAACGGTGTTGAGATTGCAAAAATTTCGGCAGATGATAGCGTTGAAGCCATTGCGATGAAGCTCATTCAGGCAATATCTGCATAAGGCTATTCTTTAAGTTCAAACAAGGAGCGATATGTCACATTTTTTTAAAACACCTGTTTTGCAATCTTTGTGTTCGCTTCTTGTTATCTTTCTCTTCTCTTTTCCCGCATACGCACAAGAGCGTCATGTTGATATCCAGCTGATCAGCGAGAAAGCCCAAGTCGAACCAGGCGAAACAGTCACTGTCGGTATTGTACAAGACATCACAACAAACTGGCACACATATTGGATTAATCCCGGTGATTCCGGTGAACCCACCAAAGCGACTTGGAGTGGTTTAGATGGTATAGATGCCAAACCGATTGAGTGGCCGATACCAAAGAAAATCCCTTTGGGTCCGCTGACCAATTACGGATATGAGGGCAAGGTTGTTTTACTTCAGGATTTAACATTACCTGATACTCTTCCTGAAGGCCCATTTACTCTAAGCGCTGGTATATCGCTTTTGGTGTGTGAAGAGATTTGTATTCCTGAATTTGGAACTTATGAGATCACGTTTAACGACGAAAATGTAGGCGACCCTGTTGCCATTGCAGAAGCCCGCAGTGCTTTACCGATTGCCATGAATTGGCCCGTAACATACGAACCAAACGGCGCAAATATTGATTTCAAAGTGACTTTTGAAAAAACAACGATGTTTTCAGATTTGGCAAGCGTTGAAATCTTTCCTGTTGAAACCGGTCTCATCGCAAATGCCGAACAGCCTGTTACACAGCTTTTGGATAGCGGATTACTAATTTCGCAGGCAGCCGGAGAATTAGAGGCCGCCGAAATACCTCAGACAAATGCCATCATTGCCTATAACGATGCAAGCGGCGAGCGTAAAGGCGTTATAATTATGGCCGAGTTTGCAGGTACATCATACCAAGGCGTCACAGTAGCCCCAACACAAGAAATTATTTCAAACAATGCGAATTCACCATCTGCATCCATTGGATTTTTTGGTGCTGTATTTTTCGCCTTGTTCGGTGGATTGATTTTAAATCTGATGCCGTGTGTGTTCCCCGTGCTATCGCTCAAAGCACTGAAATTATGCCAGTTAAAAGATAAAGAAGAAGCGAAAGTACGTATGCAAGGTTTGGCGTATACAGCAGGCGTTGTTTTAAGCTTTCTGATTATCGCCGGAATCCTGATCGGATTAAAAGCAGCCGGTGCGGAAATCGGATGGGGTTTCCAGTTGCAAAACCCTGCCGTCGTTGCCGTCTTGACATACATACTTTTTTTGGTTGGTTTGAATCTAAGCGGGTATTTTGAAATCGGCGGAAGCTTTATGAATGTTGGCTCATCGCTCACGCAAAAAGATGGGGTATCAGGCTCATTCTTCACAGGTGTTTTGGCCACTGCCGTCGCAGCCCCCTGCACAGCCCCCTTCATGGGTGTGGCCATGGGGTATGCGCTAGGGCAAAGTGCGCCGATTGCCTTAGCAGTCTTTATTGCTCTTGGTTTGGGACTGGCATTACCGTATCTGGCGTTATGCTTTGTACCTTCGCTGAGAAGTGTTTTGCCAAAGCCTGGTGCGTGGATGGATACATTCAAACAATTCCTTGCTTTCCCGATGTTTGCATCCGCCGCATGGTTGATGTGGGTACTGAGCCAACAAGCAGGCAGCATGGGTGTGCTCATTACATTGATGGGATTGGTAACGCTTGTTTTCGGAATTTGGTTGGGTAAAAAGAATTTAAAGACGCTGGCTATTCTCGCCCTGCTTGTCAGTATCATTCCGTTCTTTAGCGTGAAAACCGACCCTTATCGCGGTGGTATCCCCCAGGAAATATCAGAAAACCGCAATTGGCAGGACTTCACCCCAGACGCACTCGATTTAGCGCTGTCACAAAATGACCCAGTTTTCGTCAATATGACGGCCGCGTGGTGCATTACCTGTAAAGTGAACGAACGCGTTGCACTGAACATTGATGAAACCAAAATGCTGTTTTCCAAAAGGAATGTGCAATATTTCAAAGGTGATTGGACAAATCGTGACCCGAATATTACAAAATATCTGGAAACTTATGGACGGAACGGCGTGCCGCTCTATGTCTATTATGGGCCACACAGTGAACTGACGGGACAACGCCCTGAAGCTAAAGTACTGCCACAGCTTTTAACCCCCGCGATTGTGCGGGATAGTATTGAGTAAAAGTTTTTAAAAACCCAATAAGGAGAGAAACCTATGTTGAAAACACTTGCACTCAGCGCCTTAAGCGCTTTGTTTTTATTACCCACCGCGGCCGCAAATGCTGCCGTTGAACCGGGCCAGCCTGCCCCTGACTTTACAGGGACTGACACCAATGGTGTCGAGCACACTTTAAGCGGATTTAAAGGCAAAACCGTTGTTCTGGAATGGACCAACCATGAATGTCCATACGTTGTGAAACATTACGGCGGCGGTAACATGCAGGCCTTACAAAAAGCAGCGACAGATGATGGTGTTGTTTGGGTATCGGTTGTGTCGTCCGCACCGGGCAAACAAGGTTTTGTGGACGCAGAAAGCGGTAATAAGGTCATAAGCGATAAAGGATCGAACGCAACAGCCAAAATCCTGGATCCAGATGGCTCAATCGGTAAACTGTTCGGCGCAAAAACAACACCGCACATGTTTGTGATCGATCCGGAAGGAAACATTGCCTATGCCGGTGCAATTGACAGCAACAGCTCATTCGACCCAGCTACAATCGAAGGCGCGACAAACTATGTGAGCGATGCTTTGGCCTCAATTAAAGCCGGTAAGCCAATTGAAGTAGCAAGCACAACACCTTACGGATGCAGTGTGAAATACTAAGTTTATAGCATTTTTGCTAAGATAAAACCGCGATCGAGACCTTCCTCTCTTTCGCGGTTTTTTTATTTTATGGCTTTTGATACCTTATCCCACATGACATTAAAGATAATTCTATAGCTATCACTATATTCTTTTTCATCTAGAACAACGATTGAGACCTTATTGCTATACATATTGATTAGTGCAAGTTTAGAACCGTATGCATAAAAAGATCTTTCA
>JBCCLQ010000184.1:0-3505 GCA_039026795.1 Pseudomonadota bacterium | reverse complement strand
GACCAAAATAAGAGTGCCAAATCAGATCACGTTCGCCGTTCCGATATTGTTGACCGCAATGGTGTTTTATTAGCGCGATCCTTGCGCACGGCTTCTCTATATGCCGATCCATCTCTTATTCAGGAACATGAAAGCGTTGCCAAAAACCTGTCGCAAATTTTTCCGGATTTGAATTACGGACAAACGCTTCAAAAACTACAACGAGAAGGCCGCTTTGTCTGGCTGAAACGAAATCTGACACCTGAAGAACAGCAAAAGGTGTTGTATCTGGGTGAGCCGGGTTTGGGATTTAAAGATGAAGATCGTCGTATGTATCCGCAAGCGGAGTTGGTCTCGCACCTTGTCGGCTATTCTTCGGTCGATGGTGAGGGCATTGCAGGTGTCGAGGCCTCGTTTGATAAAGTTCTGGCATCCGAGAACAACTCTTTGGCTTTAACGCTCGACGTTCGCTTTCAGCATGCTTTGCGTCGTGAGTTACAAAATGCCGTTTCCAAATTCAAAGCCAAGGGTGCCGCAGGCATTATTATGGATGTCAGAAAAGGTGAAGTTCTAGCGTCAGTCTCCCTGCCCGATTTTGATCCGCATAAGATATCGGAAGCTAGTGATGCGCAGAAATTCAATAAGGCCACACTTGGCGCTTATGAGTTAGGTTCCGTGTTCAAAGTTTTTTCTGTTGCGGCCTATTTGGATAGCCAGAAAAACCCAATGCGTCAGGCCTTTGATGCTAGAGAGCCGTTAAAACGGCGTGGCATTTCATCAATCAATGATTTTTATGCGCAGGAACGCATCTTGAGTTTGCCTGAAGTTTTTATTCATTCATCCAACATTGGAACGGCGTTGATGGCCGAAGCGATGGGTACCAAAACGCTGAAAGAGTATTACGAACGCTTTGGGTTGATCGGGAAATCATCTTTAGAAATTCCGGAAGTCGCGACAACCCGTTTTCATTCACCATGGCAAGAAGTAGACACATTATCTGCTTCTTTTGGACATGCGATTGCAGTGACGCCGCTTCAGCTTGTGTCTGGTGTGGCATCTATCGTTAATGGTGGTGAGCGTGTAGAGCCGACTTTGATTTTCAATCAGGATGTCGTCGCGAAAAAAGGCGAGCGCATCATATCGCCAAAAACTGCCCATAGAATGCGCCAATTGTTGCGTTTGAATGTCACTGATGGTTCAGGTCAAAGCGCCGATGTGAGCGGTTTGATGATTGGCGGAAAAACAGGAACGGCGGAAAAGCCAGGACCCGGTGGATATGATCGTGACCGTCGTCTGTCGTCTTTCGTTGGTGTGTTTCCAATGGATGACCCTATGTATGCGGTGTATGTGATGATTGATGAACCCAAAGGCATAAAAGAAACGCACGGATTTGCAACAGCCGGATGGACGGCTGCACCAACTGCCGGGAAGGTGGTTGGGTCTATTGCCAATCTGATCGGTATGACGCCTGAGGTGGAGGTCAGCAATTTCGAAGGAAGTCTGCGTCAATTCGTCAAAACTGAAGAACAAATCAAGGAGGAGCGTCGTGCACAATCTCACTGATTTGATAGAAACCGATCAATCCATTCCTGTGGCCGGCATTACATCAGATAGCAGGCAGGTGCGTAAAAATTATGTGTTTGCCGCTTTGCAGGGTACGAAAGTTAAAGGTGCTGATTATATTCATGATGCGATTCATTTGGGTGCGCGCGCGATTTTAGCGGAGCCGGGCACTGAATTACCCAAAGATTCTCGTGGTGCGGTTTTGGTGGAAAGCGATAATCCGCGCAAAAGCCTCGCGCAAATGGCGGCCAAGTTTTATGGTCAGCAGCCAAAAACGATTGTTGCTGTAACTGGAACGAACGGTAAAACATCCGTTGCGAATTTTTGTCAGCAGCTATGGGATTTATCGGGCGTTGAAAAAAATGCGTCTATGGGAACGCTCGGCGTGCGCGGAAAAAGCATGGTCAAGTCAGGTTCCATGACAACGCCTGACCCTGTCTCGTTGCATGCAACGTTGGCGGATATGGCCGCAGTCGGTATTACGCATTTGGCGATAGAAGCGTCCAGCCACGGTTTGCATCAGTATCGTTTGGATGGGGTTAAGATGACGGCTGCAGCCTTCACAAATTTAAGTCACGACCATCTAGATTATCACGGCGATATGGATTCCTATTTTCAATCCAAAGCGCGGTTGTTTTCAGAAGTGACTGCGAAGGGATCCAAAGCTGTCATCAATGCCGATGATGAGCGCTATCCCGAATTAAAATCAATCTGCGAAGCAGCTGAACTCGATGTGATCTCTTATGGTGAAACCGGTGAAGACATCTTGCTTAAAAAACATGAAGTAAAGCCCGAAGGACAGGAAATCGAAATCATCGTGAATGGCGAGGAGTATGTTTTAACGCTTCCGCTTGTCGGTGACTTTCAGGTCATGAATGCGCTGTGTGCGCTGGGGCTTACAGGTGTTGATCCAAAATTACTGGAGCAATTACAGGGTGTTCCGGGGCGTCTTCAGTTGGTGCCGGGTCATCCAAAGGGGGCTGTTTATGTTGATTATGCGCACACGCCAGATGCATTGGAACATGTCTTGGCAGCGCTGAGGACGCATACGCAAAGCCGACTGATATGCATTATCGGATGTGGTGGCGACCGTGACATGAAAAAACGAGCTGTTATGGGACGGATCGCAGCTGAAAAATCCGACATGCCGATTATTGCTGATGACAATCCGCGTTCAGAAAACCCCGAAGCTATTCGTAAAGCGATGATGGAATTTGACGCGGATTACAAAGAAATCGGTGATCGCAAGGAAGCGATCCAATGGGCGATTAAGAATATGGAAGACGGAGATGTTTTGGTGATTGCAGGAAAGGGCCACGAAGAGGGCCAGGAAATTGCAGGCACTATTCATCCATTCAATGATTTTAACGAAGCACATTTAGCCATAGAGGGGATAAATTAATATGACACTGTGGTCTTCAGCCGAGGCAGAAAAAGCGACCGGCGGAAAAAATACAAAAGCATGGGAGGCGAAAGGCGTATCGATTGATAGCCGTACGGTTCAAAAAGGTGATTTGTTTGTGGCTCTTGTCGGTGAACATAATGACGGTCACGATTATTTGGCTATGGCTTTTGAAAACGGTGCTGTGGCTGCGCTTGTATCACGCGTTCCCGATGGTTTTGATGATCAAGCCCTGTTGGTCGTCGATGATACTTTGAAAGCGATGGAAGATTTGGGCGCTGCTGCGCGTGCACGATGCGGTGGGAAAGTTATCGGTGTAACGGGCAGTGTTGGTAAAACAGGAACGAAAGAATTTCTGGCTACAGCTTTTGGCGCACTTGGACAAACGCATGCCTCGATCAAAAGCTATAACAATTTATGGGGTGTACCGCTGTCTTTATCGAATATGCATGCAGGTACGGATTTTGGTGTTTTTGAAATGGGTATGAACCATGCCAATGAAATTGTACCTCTGAGCAAACAGGTACGGCCTCATATTGCGATCATTACAACCGTGCAGAG
>JBCCLQ010000183.1:0-3541 GCA_039026795.1 Pseudomonadota bacterium | reverse complement strand
GGAAATTTATCGTTTCGATCTGTCCATACTAATTGAATGGCTTCAAAATTTTGAGTTTGATAGTAATCTAAAGCTCCCCCAAAATAGTCGGCGATATTTCTTGTATCAACTTTCAGGAAATTAGCCCTACTATTTGCAAAAATATTTTGATATCCTGTACCCTGTTCCATTTGCACTCCAGATTTGACTAGTTCAGCAACATCGTTAATTATCTGGTGCAGCAAATCTGTTCTTAGTCCAAAACATATTATTTCAGCATGGCTAAAGGTTTCCCAGAGGCCAACGCTATATGCAAAAGATGGAAGATAACTGGTTGATCCAACCGTTATTACAGATAGACCATATTTCTCAATATGATGCTTTGTTTCGACAGGGTTGAGACAGTTATGATCCTCTTCTTTCATATTTTTTTGGCACTAACATTAAGGTTTACAACACTCGGCAGGCGCAGTCCGCTGATTGTTGTAAATCAGGTTGAGCGCAGTCTGCTATGTTGTTAGTCTGTTATGCTATGGGTAATCCATAACAAGTGGGGGAGGGACTTTTGTACTCCATGGCTGACCAGCTGAACAGAAAGATAGGTATGCTTAGGGGAAAATACTAGCATAGAAAGATTTTGCGGTACAAAAACAGTAGGTATTCCCGCTTTTACTTAGGGTATGGCCGTAAGGACACATCTGCCTCTACAGTCAGAAGCAGCTAATTTGTATGCTTTCAGGGGTCTTTGGGCAATACGGCTCGAGGAGGCGCCCTCTGTCTGGGTAGTAGTTTTTGTTTATAGTTCATCCTTCCCTTTTTGCAGCAAGGACATTGAAAGTAGATTTCGCTCGACCATTCAATCGAATCCTCGCCCAAGGTCCATTGCCAGTGGCCCATACGTCCGAGTTTTTCGGCTTCAATGAGTTGTTTTTCGCGATGGCTGAGGGCTTTTTGTTGGGTCTTGATGGCGGTGATATCGCGCCCTGCGTAATAAGTCAGACCATCGCGGCTTTGTTTGTGCCATTGCGCCCAAAGGCATTCTCCAGTTTGGTTCAAGATTCGCGCTTCGCAAGAATCTTGGCTTTGGATGATATCTTTATCTTCGTCATCAAAGAGGTCGATGAATTTGATATTATCAAGCTCGTTGGCGCTATAGCCGATGGCATTGGAAAAGCGGCTATTGGCGCGCAGGATTTTATCGTTTTCGTCGGTGACGATCATCATTTCCCGTGAGAGGCTTAAAAAGACATCAATATCATCGTGGGTACTATGCGCTGTTTGCAGATTGGCGAGCGGTTCTTTTGCTTCTTCTGGCTTAATCGATGTGATGATTGGTGCAGGATCATTATAAGCTTTTTCGTTCGCGTAAGATCCAATGAGAAAGCGCCGGTTGCCATTGCTTGCGGGCAGGTTAATCCAATCAAAATGGAAGTCTTGTGTTGATTGGTTCCCGTTGATCCAGATTTTGTGATGGCCAGATTCGATGTCATTTGGGGACTCGGCCGGATTTTCAAATGTTAAGATCGTCGAGAAATTATGATTGGAAATTGTTTCGCGCGTCAGGTGGCCTAGATCCATAAAGGCGGCAGAGGCGAAGACAATTGTGCCTTCTTCATCGACGACAATGCGTGCTTCATTTTCTGAAATATTTTCAGAAAAAGGGAGTCGTTGTTCATCATCTTTTTTGCGGCGTAACGGGAACATGCTTAATTATGACTGTTTGACAGCTGATTTTAAATCAATACGGAACGCGGTGTTTGAAAACCACATTTAATACCATAAGTCAAAATAGCTTTACGATACAAGGTTTTTAGCAATAAAAAACGCCCCTGATCTTACGATGAGGAGCGTTTTGAAAATTATTTAGCTTTAAGCTTAGTAAGCGTATTTCACAGAGCAGCCATAAGGTTGTGTCTGCGCTGTTGTCACAGGTGTTCCTGCAATCAGCTCATCGACTGCGGCAACAACATAGTTATCCGCACCTTCAATCGTTGCTGGATTTGGGCTGGCATTGCTGTCGATTGCGCCTGCGTACGCGAGTGTACCTTCTGCATCAATCACGAACATATGCGGTGTTGTTTTGGCATCGAAAAGCTTGCCAATTTCACCGGATGTGTCGAGCAATTTTACTGTCGGTGCTGCGCCCTGATCTTCAACGATTTTGGCTGCATCTTCAGGTGTTGTGCTGCCCTGACGACCAATGGCTGATGAGTTAATGGATACCCATTTCACGCCTTTGGCTGTTGTGTCTTTTTGGACTTTTTGCATGTTGCCAGTGCCGTAATGTTTTACGACGAATGGGCATTCATGATTCGTCCATTCAAGAACAACGATGTCACCTTTGTGGTCGCTGAGTTTGAAAGGGTTGCCGTTAATGTCAGTTGCTTCGAAATCGGGAGCCATTTTTCCGATTTCGGGGGCTGCCGCATGAGATGTTTTGCTTGGTGATATCATTGCAACCAATGCTACAAATGCAGCTGCTATCACTGAGATGGTTAGTAAATTACGCATGTTTTCCTCCTATATCTATAAGGTGTATTCGCGTCATATTTAAAATAGTTACTCAAAATAAATTACTCAAGCTTCCCGGTGTTAAAATCTGCGGGAGAACTTGGGCTTCAGGTCTTTGCCCCGTTTGCGCATTCCTTGCTGCGTAATAAACATAGATCGGAACGCCGTTTCTGCCAAATGAATTCAGAAATTTTGTTATTTCCGGGTCCTGATTGGTCCAATCACCAATGAGATATTGTACGTTGTTCTCGGCGAAAGCCTTCTTTGTAGAAGGGATATTAATCGACGTTGCATGGTTAACCTTACAAGTGATGCACCAGGCAGCCGTCATTTCAACAAAAACAGGATCATCTGATTCGGCGAGAAGGGTATTAAGTGTTTCCGGTGTGAAGACTTCACCGAATTCTTTTGCCTCTTCGCTAACGGCGGCGCTATCGACCATCTGAGCTGTAGGCATAACTAGCATGAAAGCAGATATGGCGAATAAAAGCAGGGTGAAAGCTTTGGCAGCTTTGCTTTTTGTGACGCCCCAGAGCCAGATTCCAAAGCCGATGACACCCATTCCCGTGAGAATTTGCAGGACGCCTGTCGGGCCGGCTTGTTTGGAGATGACCCAGACAAGCCAGATGGCGCCCGCGAACATCGGGAATGCGAGGGCTTGTTTGAAAGTGTTCATCCAAGCGCCGGGTTTTGGCATGACTTTTTGTAATGCCGGAGCAAAGGATAGAGCGAGATAGGGAAGTGCAAGGCCAAGGCCGAGTGCGGCGAACACGGCTAAATTAACGATTGCTGGCTGTGTTAAGGCGAATCCTATCGCGCCGGCCATGAATGGCGCAGTACAGGGTGTTGCAACAAGGGTTGCTAAAATGCCTGTAAAGAATGAGCTACCCAGGCCGTTTCCTTGTGTCAGTTTATTGCCGACATTGCCCATACCCTGGCCAAATTCGAAATAGCCCATCAGGTTGAGGCCGATAATGAAAAGCAGGTATGCAAGACCGCCCACGACGATTGGGTTTTGGAGTTGGAAGCCCCAGCCGATTTGTGCGCCTGC
>JBCCLQ010000182.1:0-3597 GCA_039026795.1 Pseudomonadota bacterium | reverse complement strand
TGCATATTCGGGTTTTACCGCTAAATTGGTCAAAATTCGTAAATTGAAGAGAGGAAGATAATGGCCGGCCATTCTAAATGGGCAAATATTCAGCATAGAAAAGGGGCACAGGACAAAAAACGTGCGAAGCTATTTACGAAGCTTGGGCGTGAAATCATAACTGCGGCGCGTTTGGGTGGTCCTGATCCGGATATGAACCCGCGTTTGAGGCTAGCCATTACAAAGGCGCGCAAGCAATCCATGCCGAATGACGGGATTAAAAAGGCCATTGATAAAGGTGCCGGTGGCGGTGAGGGCGAAAATTACGAAGAAATCCGCTATGAAGGCTATGGCCCGAATGGTGTCGCGATCATCGTTGATGCGCTCAGTGATAACCGCAATCGAACGGTGTCAGAGTTGCGCACGCTGTTTTCTAAAGGGGGCGGCAATTTGGGGGAAAGCGGATCTGTTGAGTTTATGTTTGATCGCGTCGGTATGATTTTAATCCCCTCTGCTGCGGCAGATGCCGATACAATGTTTGAAGTAGCCGTTGAGGCTGGGGCATCAAACTGTGAAACAACCGATGAATTTCACGAAATCACAACCGAGCCGGATGATTACGGTGAAGTGTCCGCCAAGCTGGAAGAAAAGTTCGGGGAACTCAATGAAAATTCAGGCCTTGCCTGGAACCCGAACACGCAAAGTGACGTTGACGAGGAAACGGCACAAAAGGTTCTGAACCTCGTCGAAGGGCTGGAAGATAGCGATGATGTCCAATCTGTGACTCATAACATGAATGTGAGTGACGAGATTATGGAGAAACTGCTAGCATCATAAGATGCGGATTCTTGGAATTGACCCAGGCTTACAGAAAACCGGATGGGGTATTATTGAGGTGCATGGCA
The DNA here is from genome assembly GCA_039026795.1 of Pseudomonadota bacterium. Lineage (GTDB taxonomy): Bacteria > Pseudomonadota > Alphaproteobacteria > Micavibrionales > Micavibrionaceae > JAUHXT01. The sequence goes on along the minus strand of JBCCLQ010000182.1, from coordinate 2,713 downwards.
ATGCGCTGTCATTTATCGCCTGCGGTTTGATCAAAACTGACGCAAAAGCGTTATTGTGTGAACGCTTGAGAACGCTCGATGATAATTTATCTGTTATGATTAAGGAACATGCGCCCGATGAAGCGGCAATTGAAGAAACTTTCGTCAATAAAAATCCGACATCTGCATTAAAATTGGGACAGGCGCGGGGCGTCGGCATGGTTGTTCCGGCACGCATGGGATTGATGGTTGCGGAATATACGGCCAATCAGGTGAAGAAATCCATTGTTGGATCCGGCCACGCGGCCAAACAGCAAATGGGGATGATGGTGAAAACCTTATTGCCCGCCATTCCGAAAAATATCAGTGAAGATGAAGCGGATGCGCTGGCTGTTGCGATATGCCACGCGCATCACGCGGCATCACGCATTCACAGAATAGGGGCGCAAGTATCATGATTGGTAAACTCTCCGGCATTATTGATGACATGTTCGAAAGCTTCGTCATTTTGGATGTGAATGGTGTGGGTTATCAGGTAAATTGCTCACCGCGCACTTTAGCGCGCATCGGTCAAAAAGGTGATTCAGCCAGTTTACTGATTGATACGAATGTGCGTGAGGATGCGATTACATTGTTTGGTTTTGCGGATAAGTCTGAGCAGGAATGGTTTCGACTTCTCACATCCGTGCAAGGCGTCGGTGCAAAGGCAGGCATGGCAATATTGGGTGTTACACCGCCAGACCAGCTAGGGTTTGCGATTGCATCCGGTGATAAAGCGGCGCTAACACGCGCAGATGGTGTGGGCCCTAAACTTGCATCCCGTATTTTAACAGAGCTGAAAGACAAAGCCGGAAAGATTGATTTAAGTCCCATGGCATCAGGAGTTCAAATCCCTGCAGCTGAACAAGATGAAGCGGGTGGCGGTATTGATAGCGATGCTGTATCCGCGCTTGTGAATTTGGGGTATGGGCGCAGTGATGCCTATGCCGCTGTCAGCCGCGCAAAATCAAAAGCCAATGACAATGAATCTTTACAGGATTTGATCAGGTTGGCATTAAAAGAGCTTAGCGGATAAATCCCAGAAAACCTTGGCCTTCAGGCGGTTTTTGTCGTTAAATAAGGGCTATGATTCAAGCGCAGCGCAATCCAGACATAGACGCGATCAAAGAGGATACGGATTCCGATCCATCTTTGCGCCCCCTGAACCTCAAAGAATTCATTGGTCAGAGTGAGTTAAAGGAAAATCTTAAAGTCTTTATTGAAGCTGCAAAATCCCGTGGTGATGCTATGGATCATGTGCTGCTGTTTGGACCGCCCGGATTGGGTAAAACAACCTTGGCGCAGATTATTGCCCGTGAATTGGGTGTTGGATTTCGCGCAACATCAGGTCCCGTGATAGCAAAGTCCGGTGATTTGGCGGCCATTCTGACGAATTTGGAAGAACATGATGTTTTGTTCATCGATGAAATTCACCGCCTGAACCCCGCCGTTGAAGAAATCCTATACCCGGCTATGGAAGATAGAAAGCTGGATTTGGTGATTGGTGAAGGACCTGCGGCGCGTTCCGTTCAGATTGATTTGCCGCAATTCACGTTGATTGGTGCAACAACACGCAGTGGGCTTTTGACCAACCCCTTGCGTGATCGCTTTGGCATTCCGATGCGATTGGAATTTTATGTAGCGGAAGAATTAACAGACATCGTCAAGCGTTCAGCCAAGTTGATGAATATGCCGCTTGATGATGACGGTGCTTTGGAAATCGCGAAACGCTCTCGAGGAACCCCAAGGATTGCAGGCCGTCTCACACGACGTGTGCGGGATTTTTGCACCAAGGAAGCCAAAATCACAGCGTATTTGGCCGATAAAGCGTTACAGAGATTGGATGTTGATGGAAAGGGACTAGATTCCATGGATCGGAAATATATGACCTGTATCATAGAGAATTACGGCGGCGGACCTGTTGGAATTGAGACAATCGCCGCATATTTATCCGAACAGCGTGATGTGATTGAAGACATCATTGAACCATATTTGCTTCAGCAAGGGCTCATTCAACGCACACCGCGCGGCCGTGTGATTGCAGAAAAAGGCTATAACTACTTCGGATTAAAGCCCAAGAAGACACAACAGACAGGGTTGTTTGAAGAATGAAACATCGTGTGGATTACAGGGTGTATTACGAAGATACAGATGCAGGTGGCATTATGTATCACGGCAATTATATCAATTTCTGTGAGCGTGGTCGCACAGAGTTTATGCGTGAAATTGGCCACAGCTGTTCAGAAATTCAGGAAAAAGATGGTGTTTTGTTTGTGATACGCCATTTAGAAGCCGATTATTTGATGTCGTGTAAATTGGAAGAGATGTTGACTGTTGAAACATGCGTTGCAGAGATGAAAAACACGTCATTTATTATGAATCAGTCAATTTTTCGCCATGATAATGTGCTTTTTAAGATGCGGGTTACGGCTGTTTGCATTGATGATAAAGGCAAGCCTGTCCGCATTCCGGACAAATTAAGACAAGATATAACAACATATTGTGAGTAAGAAACGATGAGTGATGTAACAGATAGAGCAGTTGATAGCTTAGACCTTGCAGGGTCTGTCGCCGATGCGGGTGATTTAACAATGTGGGCGCTATTCATGAAAGCAGACATTGTGGTGAAAAGCGTGATGTTGATCCTCGTTTTTTCTTCGATCTGGTGTTGGGCCATCATCCTAGAAAAGCGCGG
>JBCCLQ010000181.1:0-3635 GCA_039026795.1 Pseudomonadota bacterium | reverse complement strand
CGATCCGATATCCGGGTCACCGCGATATATTGCGTATCTTATTGCAAGACTTAAGGCTCAATGAACGCCGCGACCTCATGAAAGATATTTTTGAATATGCCTTGCCGACAACCTATCAAGGTGTTGTTCTAATTTTTGCTACTGTGCGCGGTCATATTGATGGTGTGTTCGTTGAGGAAACGCACGCGCAAAAAGTCTATTCCAGAGAAATTGATGACCAGATATGGAGCGCCATTCAAATCACAACTGCCTCTGGAGTCTGCGGGGTGCTGGATCTTATGGCGGAAGGCAAGATAACGCAAAAAGGCTTTGTACGGCAGGAAGATGTAGATTTTACAGACTTCATGGCAAACCGCTTCGGCAAAAACTATGATCGCAGACGACGGAACAGACGCACATGATGATGCAATAGCACCATGGACCGCTTACAAAATAATATAGACGTCTTAATTCAAACACGGCGGCACGCCTCTAACGCAATCTCTGATATCCTCAAAACCGCTAACGGTTTAAACGAAAAACAATTTGCAGACGCTTTAAATACAAAACTGACATCCAATCCAAATTTATTGCCTTGCGGTTGGTATAACCCACCACCTTTTGGAATATCGGTTCTAGCTGAAGAAAAGAATAATCTAAACCGCCTTTTATTCGATTCCCTTCGCAAAGAAGAGTTCTGGCCGTCTGACTATCCAATCACTAAAGATTCAATTCTTTTCATCTATTGTTCGCCGGTCGATAAAAACACTGCTGTTTTTGGAGATATTGGCGTTACCGTCTACGCAGGCGAAGATACACTCATAATCAACCACCTTCAAAAAGCATTTAATGTTTTAAAACAAGTCGCAGACTATTGTGAAGTGGGTATGGAATTTCGTGATATCTGTGACTATGCCCAGAAAGTTTTCAAAGAAAACAATGTAAATAATGATCGTGCGTTACTACTCACATCAGGAAAAGATGAATTTAACCTTGGCCATACCGTCCCCTTCACACACGAACTGCCAAGCAAAGATGAACAAAACATCATAAACTCGGGTCAATTTGAGGCTATACGGGATCTAATCAGCCATAAGCGCATTTATGTAGGACCGGAAGAAAGCTTCAAAATCACTGATAATTGCGCCTTTACGATCGAAGCACGGCTTGAGGATAACGATAATTCAAACTGTCCTAATAACTTCTATCATCTGATAGTATCGTTCAAAGACGGAAAGAAAGAGGTTCATGATATGTATGAACCCATTAAAAAGGCTTGGAATGCCAAAAACCTGTAAGGTGAAACATGACCAAAGACGAGATATTTAAAGCACTGAACTTAAGCGCCAAAGAAACCGAAGGCGGCGATTTGGATGTGTTGTCTCCAATTGACGGCGCAAAAATCGCATCCGTCAAAACATCCAGTGCAAAGGACACAGACAAAGCGATCGCGAGAGCGAGTGAAGCCTTTAAGACGTGGCGAACAACACCCGCCCCCGTGCGTGGGGAACTCATCCGTTTGCTCGGTGAAGTGTTGCGTGAAAATAAAGAAGCGCTCGGCGCACTGGTCACACTGGAGAACGGAAAAATCAAAAGCGAAGGGCTCGGCGAAGTTCAGGAAATGATCGATATTTGCGACTTTGCAGTCGGTTTATCGCGCCAACTTTACGGCCTGACCATGGGTTCAGAACGCCCCGGTCATACGATGCGTGAGCTGTGGCATCCCATTGGTCCTATCGGTGTAATTACGGCCTTCAACTTTCCGGTCGCTGTCTGGTCATGGAATACAGCGCTGGCAATTGTGTGCGGTGATCCCGTTGTCTGGAAGCCATCCGAAAAAACACCGCTGACCGCCCTCGCCTGCCAAAAACTTTTTGAAGAAGCGTGCAAACGTTTTGGTGATTTGCCCGATGGCTTGTCGCAGGTCGTGATTGGTGAAGCTGATATCGGAGAACAAATTGTGAATGACAAACGCCTACCCCTCATTAGTGCGACAGGCAGCACACGCATGGGGCAGATTGTCGGCCCAAAGGTTGCGGAGCGTTTCGGCAAAAGCATTCTAGAACTTGGTGGTAACAACGCGATTATCGTGGCTCCGACCGCCGATCTGGATTTGGCTTTTCAAGGCATTTTGTTTGGTGCCGTCGGCACATGCGGGCAACGCTGCACCACAACACGCCGCATTTTTGTACATGATGATATCTACGATCAACTTGTTCCGCGTTTGAAATCCGCGTACGGCAAATTGCGCATCGGCGATCCGCTGGATACAGATACGCTAGTCGGCCCATTGATTGACAAGGAAGCCTTCGACAATATGGAGGCCGCTCTCAAAGAAGCAAAGGGCGGCACAACTACAGGCGGTGGCCGCGCCTTGGTCGATCAATATCCAGATGCGTACTATGTGAACCCCGCGATTGTCGAAATGGATGGCGATGATGCGAATAACGCGCACGAAACCTTTGCGCCGATCCTCTATGTGTTCCGCTATTCCGATCTGGATAATGCCATTCATCGTCAAAATGATGTTCCGCAAGGATTATCATCCTCCATTTTCACCGACGATGTACGCGAAGCGGAATATTTCTTATCCGCAACCGGAAGTGATTGCGGTCTTGCCAACGTCAATATCGGCACAAGTGGTGCGGAGATCGGCGGGGCGTTTGGCGGTGAAAAAGAAACAGGCGGCGGGCGCGAAAGCGGTTCCGATGCATGGAAAGGTTACATGCGCCGTATGACATCCACAATCAACTACTCCACCGAAATCCCCCTCGCCCAAGGCGTGCAGTTTGATGTAGAAGATTAGTGCTGCTTTTTCTCTTTGATCTTTTTCGCGATTTTGAAAAACAACCAGTACGGAATGATCTGTAAGAATTTCACCATATAAGTGAATTTTTTGGGGAAATGAATTTCAAACGCACTGGACTGTAAGCCTTTGGCAATTTCCTCTGCAGCATCTTCCGGTTCAACCATCATCGGCATCTTAAAATCATTTTTATCCGTTAATGGGGTACGCACAAAGCCGGGGCTGATCAATTTTACATCAATGCCGGTATTATCCAGTTCCGCACGCATTGTTTCGGCCAAGCTCACAATCGCGGCCTTTGTCGCGCTATAGGGCTGACCATTCGGCAAACCACGATAGCCGGCGACACTGCCACACAGGGCAATCTGCCCGCCGCCCTGTTCTTTCATGATCGGCAAAACCGTATCCACAAGTGTAAAAGCACCCTTTAAATTCACATCTACGGTTTTATGCGCCTTGGCCAGATCCATATCTTCTATGGAGCCGGGATCATAAAGCGCTGCCAGAAAAATAACGCTGTCGATAACGCCTAGTTTTTCCTGAACAGCTGCAGTCGTGTGCGTAAATGTTTCAACATCCGATACGTCAAAAGGAAAAGCATGATGGCCTCCACCAAGTTGAGTGTTTAAATCATTGAGCTTCCCCTCACTGCGGGCGGATAGCGCCAAAACAGCACCCCGCTCCGACAGATTTCTGGCGAGAGCAGCGCCTATGCCGCTACTCGCACCGATAATCCAGATATGTTTGCCCTATAGCGCGACAAAGGCCGCGATTGTGAGCTTGGCCGAAACAATGCGTGCGGAACTGGATAATACCGGCATTGATGTAAAATTGATCAGCCCCGGCTTTG
>JBCCLQ010000180.1:0-3717 GCA_039026795.1 Pseudomonadota bacterium | reverse complement strand
GGCAAAACAGAGGCAGAAGATAAAGCCTTGGCCGAGGATTTATTAAGCGATTCCAAAGAGCGCGCAGAGCATCTTATGCTGCTTGATCTCGGACGCAACGATGTTGGCCGCGTCGCCGAAATCGGTTCTTTAGATGTTACAGAAGAATTTATTATCGAACATTATTCGCACGTCATGCACATCGTCTCCAACGTCGAAGGCAAGTTGCGTGACGATCTGGATATTCTGGATGCTCTTTTTGCTGGCTTTCCGGCGGGCACCGTCAGCGGCGCTCCCAAAATTCGTGCTATGGAGATTATTGATGAACTCGAAACGCTCAAACGCAAGTTTTATGGTGGCTGTGTAGGCTATATTTCGGGCAACAATGAAATGGATACGTGTATCGCTCTGCGTACAGCCTTGATTAAAAATAACAAAGTTTATGTGCAGGCAGGTGCTGGTGTGGTCGCAGATAGTGATCCCGAGTTCGAATATCAGGAATGCCTGAATAAGGCGCAGGCTATTATCCGGGCGGCAGAGATTGCTTTGGAGCAAGCGTCGAGTCAGTCAAACCTAAATTCTGATCTGAGGGCTGTTTAACCAACGCGCTGACGGGTACAAATTCAAAGCCCCGCGCCTTCGCATCAGGTATCCAGGATTGAAGTGCTGCAATCGTATTATCTTTTGGATGCCCAATCGCTATCGCACTACCCTGCTCTTTAGCTATGCGTTCCAGCTTTTCAAGCGCCTGGCTTACAAACTCAGGCGTATCTTCATGATCCAAAAACACATTACGCGTCGCAAAAGGAACTTTAGCAACTGCTGCAGTTTCGGCAGCGACACTGGTATGAATGGTGCGAGAGTCGACAAAAAACAACCCACGTTCCTTCAGTTTTTCCATGATACGAGTCATAGCAACCGTATCCTGCGTCAATTTGCTCCCCATGTGATTGTTCATACCGACATACCCCTCAAAACTATTCAGGATACTTTCAAGAGCCGCATCAAATTCAATTTGCGTATCTGACGTCGTTAGTCCCATATCCCCTAAACTCACATCTGAACTCATGGCCTCCATAGGGGCATGTATAATCAATTCCTGACCGTTATTTTTTGCCTTTGCTGCAAAATCTCTGGCGCGCTCTGCATAAGGTAAAATCGCGATTGTAATCGGTTCGGGTAAATTTACAGCGGCTTCACTACCGCCAATATCCATGCCGATATCATCCATAATAATCGCAATTTTGGGATTGCCGCTCACAACCTCTGGTTCAACCATGGACGTAGGTTTTATAATCTGTTGCACTGACTGTTCTTCCAGCGCTGCCTCAAAAAACTCTCCGCCACCTTCAGGTAGCACCAGAATGGGCTCTGGCCTGTTCAGAATCTCTATACCTGCGGCAGGTTCAATAATATTCAACTCAGGTACTTCAGGTTGAGATAAAGCCTGTAAAGCGATCTTGGCTTGTGATGGCTGTTCATCGCCCCGCCCGCCAAACATCTTCCAGTCCAAAAACCCGACGAGGGCGATGGCTAGAATTGTAAAAATTGTGAAAAAACGAAGACAAAAGCGAAAACTCATACCTTAAATCTATCAATGCACTGGACTTCCCGCAAGACACGGCTTTATAAAAGATGCCTGATGATTATTTTGATCGATAACTATGACAGCTTTACTTACAACCTCGTTCAGTATCTGGGCGACCTGGGCGAGCAAACGCATGTTATACGTAACGATAAGGATACGGCCGAAAATATCGCTGATATGAAACCGAAGGGTATTATCATTTCCCCCGGCCCCAGCGATCCGGATCATGCAGGCATTTGTCTGGATATGATTAAGGTTGCTGCGGAACGCTCTATCCCACTTTTCGGTGTTTGTTTGGGGCTTCAATCGATCGGTCAGGCCTTTGGTGGAAATGTTATACGTGGGCCACAACCTATGCACGGCAAGGTTTCCAGCGTGACGCATGATGGGAAAAGTGTGTTTCAAGGCATTCCATCCCCCTTCAATGCCACGCGTTATCACTCTTTGGTTGTAGAAGAAGACACATTACCTAATGTTCTGGAAGTCACGGCTCGCACAGATGATAAAGTCATCATGGGTTTGGCGCATAAAACACAACCCATTCACAGTGTTCAGTTTCACCCCGAAAGCATCGCCACGGAACATGGTCACGATATGCTAAAAAACTTTTTGAACCTGTTATGAGCAATCTGAATATATACTTAAATAAACTGTCCGAAGGCTCTGAATTATCTGAACAAGATATGGTTGAGGCTATGCAAATTATCATGTCTGGTGATGCATCCGAGGATCAAATCGAACAATTTTTAGTTTTTCTCGCTGATCGTGGTGAAACGATCGCTGAAATCACAGGTGCGGCCAAGGTAATGCGCGATAAAGCATCAAGCATCCAGGCTCCTGATAATGCCGTTGATTGCTGTGGCACCGGCGGTGACGCGTCAGGCACGTACAACATTTCAACGGCAGTCGCCTTAGTTTCCGCCGCTTGCGGCGTTCCAATCGCAAAACACGGCAATCGGGCCGCCAGCTCAAAATCCGGCGCTGCTGATGTTTTGGAAGCTTTGGGCGTTAATTTGGATGTGAGCCTTGAACAGCTTGAACAAGCCCTAGAACAATTCAATTTCTGTTTTCTCATGGCACCTCATCATCACAAGGCCATGAAATATGTTGTGCCTGTCCGCAAAAAGCTAGGACGGCGCACGATTTTTAATGTCCTGGGCCCACTCGCCAATCCGGCAGGTACGCAATATCAACTCATCGGCGTTTTTGATAAGGCTTTGGTGCGCCCTATGGCCGAAGTTCTTAAAAATCTAGGCACAAAACGCGCCTGGGTTGTTCACGGTAGCGACGGTTTGGATGAAATCACTACAACGGCTGAAACGCACGTTGCGATTCTGGATAACGGTACAATCGAAGAGAAAACCTTGAGCCCTGATGATTTCGGATTGCCGACAGCAAAACCTGAAGATTTATTGGGTGGCGAAGCCGATGAAAACGCAAATGCTATACGCGCCCTATTGAATGGCGAGCCGTCCGCTTACCGCTACATTGTCTGCGCCAACACGGCCGCCGTTTTAACGATTGCGGGCAAAGTCAAGACACTGAAAGATGGTGTAGAGGCCGCTCAGCAAGCCATAGACAGCAAAAAAGCCAAAAAGGTTTTGGAGGGTTATGCCGCCTTTACCCATGGGATAACCGCATGAATGTTCTGGATCAAATATGCGCCGATAAACAGGATCACATCGCGGCACAAAAACAGGTCAAATCCCTATCTGATCTGGAAGCAGAAATTAAAAATATTAAGCAATCAAAAGGTTTTATACAAAAACTCTTAGACTTTAATTCAGAGCAAAAAATTGCCCTGATCACGGAAGTCAAAAAAGCATCACCCAGCAAAGGCGTCATCCGCGAAGATTTCTCTCCTGTTGATATCGCCAAAACATATGAACAATGCGGTGCCGCTTGTTTGTCCATTTTAACGGATGAGCCGTATTTTCAGGGTAAGGATGAATATTTTACAGCTATCCGCGCAGAAGTGAATTTGCCGCTCCTGCGCAAAGATTTTATGCTCGACCCTTATCAAATCTATGAAACGCGTGCGATGGGCGCAGATTGTGTGCTTTTGATCATGGCAGCATTGGATGATTCACAAGCTTCCGAGCTATACCAACTCACCATAGAACTCGGCATGGATGTCTTGGTCGAAGTGC